>JANXXH010000119.1 GCA_025350705.1 Gallionella sp. | reverse complement strand
CGAGAACGACGTGCTCGACGAATTTTTCCGCACCGGAGTGTACCGCCCGCGCGACACCAATCACACCTATGAGACCAGCAGTCCTTCGATGGATATTTCCAAGGCCAGTAACTTCGAGCGCTTCGTGTTCGACCTGGTCGGACGCGACGGCGCGAAGGTGCGCGAGTTCTGGGGTGGGGTGGATGTGGGTGGCGCCTTCGATTACTCTGGCTTTGATATTCGGGACACACCATATTGGGATGTGCTGCCGAAATTCCATTTCGCCTCCGGCAAGAGCACGCATCAGGACAGGCTCAAGACCATCTGCAAGCTGTGGGAAGACTACGGCGTGATGGTCGACACCCACACTGCCGATGGCATCAAAGTCGGGCTGGCGCAGCGCCGCCCCAACCTGCCGCTGATCTGCCTGGAGACCGCGCTCCCCGCCAAGTTCGCCGAGACGATGCAGGAGGCATTGGGGCGCGAACCCGAGCGTCCAGCGAAGCTGGAAGGCATCGAAAAGCTGCCGCAACGCTGTGTAATGATGGATGCGGATGTGGCGAAGCTGAAAGAATTCATCGCGGCGAACGTGCCGCAGTAACTCGATCGTCATTCCCGCAATAAAGGAATGACGGGAAAGCATGACGAATCTGATCCTTTTCGTTTTCTGTTTCATCGCCGGTGTGCTGCTGCATCGTTTCAAGCGCATGCCGGTCAACACGCCTGCGGTGCTCAACAGTTTCATCATCCATGTCTCCATGCCCGCGCTCACGCTGTTGACAGTGCATGACTTGAAACTTGGCGGCGATGTCGGCCTGATGGCGGCGGCAGGGTGGATTTATTTCGCGCTGTCGGCGGGCTTCTTCTGGCTGATCGGACGCTGGCTGGATTTGCCGCGCGGCACGGTGGGCGCACTGATACTGACCGGCGGATTGGGCAATACCGCATACGTGGGTCTGCCGATGATCGAGGCGTATTACGGACACCAGGGGCTCGCCAGCGGCATCATCGTCGACCAGTTCGGTTCATTCCTGGTGCTCTCCACATTGGGCATCACCTTTGCCGGCATCTATTCGTCGGGGCGTCCCGGTGTGGGTGAAATGGCCAAGCGAGTTTTTCTGTTTCCTCCGTTCATTGCATTGCTGATCGCGCTGTTGTTGATCCCGATGGAATATCCGGCATGGCTCACCATCGTGCTCAAGCGCATGAGCGATACCTTGGCGCCGCTGGCGTTGCTCTCGGTCGGCTTTCAATTGCGTCTCGGCCATATCGCGGGCAATGGTCGGAACCTGGCGATAGGCCTGGCATTCAAGCTGGTGCTGGTGCCGCTGGTGATTTTCCTGTTATATGTGCCACTGCTCGGCGCGCATGGTCAGGCGATTCAGATCACGTTGTTCGAAGCGGCGATGCCGCCGATGATCACCGCCGCGATACTCGCGACCGAGCACGACCTCGATCCGCCGCTTGCGACGCTGATGGTCACAGTGGGGCTGGTGCTTTCATTCGCGACATTGACCGGCTGGTGGTGGTTGATGCGGGGCGTATAAAAAACCCGCCTATCAGGGGCGGGTTTTTGCAGGTGCGATGTAACGAATCAGGCAGCCAACTTCTTGTTCGCCGCTTCCAGTGCGACACCGTGCTTGATCGGCGCTTTCAAGCGGACGAGCACGTCGTCCAGTGCGCTGAGGCAGAGCCGCACGTTGCGCGGGTTGCTGGCGTGTCCCATCAAACCGATGCGCCACACTTTTCCGGCCATCGCACCCAGGCCGGCACCGATCTCCAGATGATATTCTGACAACAACAGCGAGCGCACTGCTGCTTCGTCCACGCCATGCGGCACGGCGATCGCATTCAGTTGCGGCAGACGTTCCGCTTCCGGCACCACGAAACTCAGGCCCATCGCTTCCAGTCCCGCGCGCAGCGCGAGATGGTTTTTTTGGTGGCGTGCCCAGGCATTGTGCAGACCTTCCTCCTGCAGCATCACCAGCGCTTCGTGCAAACCATACAGCGCGTTGATCGGCGCGGTGTGGTGGTAGGCGCGCTTGGTCTCGCCGCCCCAGTAACCCATCACCAGATTGAGGTCCATGAACCAGCTCTGCACTTTGCTCTTGCGGTTCTTGATCTTGGCCTGTGCATTCGGGCTGAAGCTGACCGGCGAGAGGCCGGGTGTGCATGACAGGCATTTCTGCGTGCCGGAATAAATCGCATCGATGTCCCATTCGTCCACCATTAGCGGTGTTCCACCCAGCGAGGTGACCGCGTCCACGATGGTCAGGCAATTATGTCTGTGCGCGATCTCGACCAATGTCTTCACATCGGACTGCGCGCCGGTGGAGGTTTCCGCATGGACGAAGGCAACGATCCTGGCATCGGGATTGGCCTTGAGCGCGTCTTCCAGTTTTTGCGGATCGACCGCGCGTCCCCATTCATCCTGAACCATCACCGCGATGCCGCCGCAGCGCTCGACGTTTTCTTTCATGCGTCCGGCGAATACGCCGTTCTGGCAGATGATGACCTTGTCACCCGGCTCGACCAGGTTGACGAAGCAGGTTTCCATACCGGCGGAACCCGGTGCGGAAACCGGCATGGTCAATTCGTTTTTGGTCTGGAACGCATGTTTCAGCAGCGCTTTCATTTCGTCCATCAGAGTAATGAACATCGGATCGAGATGGCCGATGGTCGGGCGCGACAAGGCTTCGAGTACGCGCGGACTGACGTCGGAAGGGCCGGGCCCCATCAATACGCGTTGCGGCGGGTGGAACGGTTTTACTGTCATGCTATTTCCCTATTCTTAAATTAAAAATCACATTGTTTGATTCTGGCCCGTTTACAGCATTTCCACCCAAAGCATATCGGCAGAGATTGCACTGATCAGTGCAACACTGATTGCGATGATGCGGCAAGGGGACTCTGACGATTTTCTGCCAGGACGACTCTCTGGCTGGCGACTCGACTAGCGTGCAAGACTACATGGTAAATTACTTAAGGAAGTGCTGAACAAGTATCCGCATGAAGCAAAAACTTTTCAGATGCGCCCGAATTGTTAAAAAGTTGATCCGTTTTCATCACGATCTCACTCCGAACAGGCTTCATACCGGAGATTTCCCCTTCATTTTGCTCAC
>JANXXH010000078.1 GCA_025350705.1 Gallionella sp. | reverse complement strand
ATTAAAAAATCCCAGATGACGCCACTGCTGCACATCAAAATTACTGCCTAAAATGCGATTAACGTGGCGCAGGCAATTTAAATTAAAGGCGCTGGTAAGGCCCAGTGCATCGTCGTACGCAGCATCAAGTATGGCCTGGTCTTTAATCAGGTCGACACCAATCAAAATCCCGCCATCGATATCGCAGCTTGCGCGCAACTGACGCAAAAATGCCAGTGCGTGATCCTGATCAAAATTGCCGATTGACGAGCCAGGATAAAAGAACACCCGCTTATCGCTACGCACTTCATCCGGTAAAAACCATTGCCTTGAAAAATCCAAGCCCAATGGCGTCATTTCTATATGCGGAAAGCGCACCTGCAAACGCGCCACTGATTCATGCAAGTGATCCACCGAAATATCAATCGGCACATACTGCTGCGGATGCAAATGGGTAAATAGGCTTGCCGCCTTGGCGCAATTGCCAGCACCGAGATCGATCAGGGTCGCACCTGCTCCTATCACCTGCGCCATCTCTGACATATGGCGGGTAAAAATTTCTGCCTCGGTACGCGTCGGATAATACTCAGGCAATTCGCAAATGGCTTCAAACAAGATCGAGCCCATCGCATCATAAAAATACTTGGGCGAGATATGCGCGGCTGGTGCCAGCAAACCTGCGGCCAATTCACTTTGCGTTTCATGTCTGCTCGCGGCTGATATTTCCGCAGGATGAATGACTGCAGAAAGGGAATTCGTCATTATTTAACACCCGTTTGGAAATATGTACTCGCACCATGCGGTGCAGCGATAAACTCAGCAAGTTGTTCGACCTGCAGCGAGAATTTTTGTAGTCCCGGGTAACTTTTAGACGAGACAATTTCCGGCATCATCTGCTGCGTAAAATGCCATGCCACTGCGGTACTGACACCCGCCTGATTGATGCTATCGCTGCTTGCCCCCAAGGGACGATTAGTCAGCGCCAACTCCAATGCATCGTATGCCGCCAAGAGTTGCCCGGTAACGCGCGCTATCCAGGGTGCATGTATTTTTTCGGCGGGACGCAAATTCTTCTCATACACGATCTGCACACTTTTTTCACAGGCAGCCAGGGCTAGCCCAATGACATACAGAGTGTGCTGGCGTTCTGCAATCGTAGAAGGCATCAAACTTTTGCCCGGGCCGGCCAAGGCTTCTGCATAATCGAGTATCAAGGTGGAATCCATCATCACCACACCATCATCGCAAACTAAGGAAGGCGCTTTCACGACTGGATTAATTGCCCGAAACTGCGCGAACTGGCGAAACACCGAAATCGATTGATGCTCGAAAGGCAGATTCAACAGTTGCAAAGAAATCGCGACACGGCGCACATAAGGTGAATCGAGCATGCCTATGAGTTGCATCATTGCTCCAAATTTTGGTGATAAAGCTTTATGTGACAGCTACAAAGAAGTCCGGTGCACTAATGTTTATAGACGCGAAACCGCCAACTTCGCTAGCTCCAGAAGCTGCGCATCGCTGACGTTATTGCCACCTTTTTTATTCCAGCCCATAGATTGTATCCAGATCGCTTTGTTGGCCTTTTTAAAGAAGACATAGGCAATCGCAGATTTCGGTTTGGTCAGAAACGCTTCCGAACCGAGGTTTGGCACTGGATCAGCCAGTGTGCCATATTGCTTCTTCCAGAAATCAAACATAGCTGCGTCCTGAATCATGACTATCGTCACCAATTTGCTCTCAGCGTTTTCAAAATTAAGTTCGCCACCCGCCCCTTTTGCCGGATTTTTTGGCGTCGCATGCACACCGCCCATCCCTATAACTTTTTCGATATCGGCAACGGTCAATATATCTGCTGCCAGGGAATTTGCAGAAAAACTCATTAAGGCCATCCAGACAATACTTAGAAAAAACGAAGTAGCGCGCATAATTTTTCCTTCAGGGAAAGTAGCATTTAAATGAAAACCTTTGCAACAGAATTCAAATTCTACAATGCTTTCGATGAGGTGATATTTTTTCCAATAAGGAGGCGTTTGACGAAAGGGAAATTAAAGTACGTTAAGCCGGTTAGGCAGTCTGTCGGGCACGCACCAGTTCCGTAAATGCCGTCACGTCCATCAACCAGGCTTGCTGGGCAGGCGTATAGGTCTGATGCAGGCCACGCGGCAAGACGAGTTGCAGACACTTGCTCGCCATTTCGTCTGTCTGGTGCGTGGAAATTGATGTTTCCAGTGTCAGCAGGTGTTTGTTGTCGATCCTGTCAGCCTCAGCGAGTACCTGTCGCCAGCGATCTTTACAGGTGGATTTCACGCCAAGCATGGTCAGCTTCAATGAGTCATACGCCGGATTGTGGTATTCCGCCACGCCGGGGAACAAAAAATCCGGCTTTGCCTTGTTTTCTGTGACAGCGGTGCGTGCGTAGCGTAGGCCGTTTTCCACAAATAGCAGTTCAAGATGGTTTTCCAGCGCAAGGCCGACCCTGCTCTTACGCCGGTTTTGCACTGACAGGGAAAATGACAGGAAGCCATCCACGTCAACGCCTGCATTCACTTCACCTGCGAACCCTTTTGATAAACGGTCGGCGATGAGGTAGCGTTCAAGCGTGCGAAACAGGATTTCTTCGCGCTCCATCCATGTCATTATCACGAGGTCTGGTTCGGCGCGTGCGTCAAGGTCTTTAAGGGTCGAACGTGCATAAGCCGAAAAATCGCGGGTAGCCGGAAACTTTCCTTTGAACTTTTCAAGCATGACATCAAGGTCAGTTTCGGCTGATGTCTCGACGACAACGCCAATGCTTTCCAGAATGAAGCGCGATGCAAATCGCTATGCCTACAGCGCCGCAGGTGACCGCCAAGCCGCCGAACTTGGTAAGTACCGCCAGCAGTGGGAGAAGCTGGAAGGGCGTGAGCAAGTCCCAAAAGTGCAGGAGAAGGCGCAGAAGATCGAGCGCGACAACACACCTGGCATGAGTCGCCAAAATGTGTTAAGGTAATACCTATTATTAATTATGGAGTGCGACATGGCGCAACAACACATTGAGGCGAAAATCGTATCGGTGAAGCTCGACGCTGATACTCGAACCAGAATTGAGAGTTTGGCCGAAGCTCGGCATCGCTCATCGCATTGGATAATGCGCGAAGCTATTTGCCAATACGTTGACCGTGAAGAAAAGCGCGAAGCCTTTCGGCAGGACACGATCAAGGCGTGGGAGGAATATCAAGAAACAGGCTTGCACGCGACCGCCGCAGAGGTCGATACATGGCTTGCCAGTTGGGGTACTGAAAACGAACTGCCCGCGCCCGTATGCCACAAGTGATCTATGCACCCGGCGCAATCCGTGACCTGCAACGGTTGCGGGAATTTTTGCGGCCAAAGAATCCGGTTGCCGCCAAGCGAGCAGCCGACACAATCATCAAAGCATTGCAAGTGCTTGTGATCCAGCCGCAGATTGGCCGACCCGTTGAGGACATGCCAGACCAGTACCGGGAATGGATGATCGACTTTGGCGATAGCGGCTATGTGGCGCGTTATCGCTTCGATGGCGAGGCCGTCACCATTCTGGCGGTGCGGCACCAAAAGGAGGTTGGATACTGATGGACACCAACAAGCAGCTTGAGCTTGAAAATGTTGTGTCAGTTTGAGCTATAACTCAAGCTGACAATTCGCTATTGCTTTAGCATTGCATGTGAATTACATTGTAATTCAATATAAGTGAGGAAAATAATCATGGCAGCAAATCAGCTAGTACAGGCTCGCATTAACGGAGGGCGGCAATGGGTCTGACTGTGTCCGATGCGGTGAGACTTATGTTGACCAAGGTTGCACGTGAACATGCTCTGCCGTTTGATCCGCTAATTCCCAATGCTGTCACCATTGCGGCCATGAAAGAATCGCGGGCAGGTGGATTAAAGTCTTTCAATACCATAGAAGATTTGATGGCTGATTTGAATGCGGACGATTGAGCGTACCGGGCAATTTAAACGTGATTTCAAGCGAGTATCTAAAGGGCGGTATCATGATGCTCTAGCAGCCTGTCGGACTGAGCGTTAAATTCGTCTTTAATCTTTTCCGATCCGTCGGACATTTTTGCGATGTTTCCATCATTTCCCATTTTTGATTGACTGAATCTGCAATATCCCAAGGGCATTACCCCGCCAGTACAA
>JANXXH010000035.1 GCA_025350705.1 Gallionella sp. | reverse complement strand
TATTCCTTCAGCTTGTCGTTGGCCCACTGGCGGAAACGCACGCCCACCGGGCTGCGCACCCGGAAGCCCAGTGCCAGCACCATGTCCAGGTTGTAATGTTCAACCTCGCGGGTCACGTCACGGCCTCCCTCAGGTTGAACTGTTCGGAATAACCGAACAGTTGCCGCAGAGGTTAGTTCGCCATCTTCAAAAATGTGCTTGATGTGCTCGCTGATGGTGCCCTTGGCCTTGCCGAACAACTCGGTCAACTGCTTCTGGTTCAGCCAAAGGGTTTCCGCCTCCAGCATTACGTCGATGCGGGTGGAGCCGTCTTCGCTTTGGTAGATCAGGAATTGCTGTAGTTCAGTCATCACGTCACCCTATTTGTTGGGCCTTTTCGCCGATCCGTGATGCCTTGAATTAGATTCCGTAAGTCGGCGATGTCTTGTTTAAGTTCATCAGGTGTCGGTGGTGGCTCATCTTTGGCCGACGATGGATCGTGTGCCTCGACCAAATCATGGCAACGCTGGTTGATATGGAGAATTTCATCTACTTCTGATTCCTGAAGTCCAACCACCAGCTTTAACTTCTTAACGTCTATGTAATCCTTAAAACGCTGAACTGTGCCGCCAAGCACAAAATCTTGCGCTACTCGCTCAATCGTTGCCCTAAGAAAACTGTATTGCCGGATCATCTCACGAGCCAGCTCCTCTGATGGATCAGCAGGCCACGGCATTTTTTCAAATCGCTTTTGTGCCTTTTCCAGGAAGTCGATTCTTTCACCATAGCTTTTGTGTGACCAAGGGAGTCCTTCTGATACGTTGCCATAAAAACCACTGTTCGCCTCAAGTTGGCAAAAATATGGTTGCAAATTTAGCTTGTCGCATTGATCTCGTAACTGCTGAAGAAATACAACATCATGAGTGAAAATCAAAACCTGTCTTTGTTTGGACTCCACCTCTAACCGCTTTGCAACTCTACCTCGGCGCTTGTGATCCAGTGATGAAACTGGATCATCAAACACGATGCCGCATGCATGATTTGCAAGTTTCAATTCTGCGAGAAATGATCCCAGCGCAATGGCTCGCTGCTCACCCTCGCTAAGTATTTGCTCCAGTTTGTTGGTTGTCGGGAGATCAAGAAGTAATTGGTGCTTAATTTTCCCTTTGTCATTTCGGTCTTTAAGCTTGGTTTGTATGTGCCCTATTCCGAGAGTCTTGAATTCCTCATCCAACGCATTTTTAAGCGCAACAGTAACAACCCCACTTGCAAACTCCTTTGACTTGTCTGAAATTGGTCTTGTTTTAAGGTCTTGTTCACAGGCTTTTAGTGCCTGTCTCATCTTAAATCGGCCAATCAGTGCAAGCACTGCGTCTAGGCATGCTGAAAGATTCTGACGAGCACGTAGCTCTTCTCGTTTTTCTATCAGCGATTTTTTCTTCACTTCGTCCACTGCTCGGGCAAGGATTCTTGCTGACCTGAACTGATGTGCAGCGAGATTACGCAGTCGCTTACGTGGATTCTCTCCAAGCACGGGCGCATCCACCCACGTATAGGAGCTGAGGTTTTGAAGCATCCAAATACGGCGAGCTTCTATGTTTTTTTCAAACGCATTGATAATTGATGCAACTGCATCATCAAGCTGTGCCAGTTCTTCAACAAGTGAATTATCGAGGCCGACGCTCAGGTTGGCTCTTTCAATCTTTATTTTTGTCGCTTCAAGTTTCTGTCGTTGCCCTGCGGCAGCTTTAGCTACGTCGTTTTGTATATATTCCTCAAATCGTTGCAACCGTTCACCGGCATCGTTCAACGGTTGCTGACAGAGAGGGCATTTTGCCTCGGCAGTGGCATGAGGGAACGCATGCTCTGGATAGGCGACCTCTGTTGAGAATTTGCGTGCTGCATCAAATAACGCCTTCCATACCGGTTCACCGGTACCAGGCAGAAGCAATTCGCCTGACTGAAGTGCTTCTGCGGCTTGCTTCTCGGCCTGATTGGCAGTGACCGTGGCATCGGTAATTTTTTTGAGTTTCTCTATAGCGGCATCGCTGACCCAAGACAAAGCGGTTTCGATTCTTTCCGCCAAACTCTTTAAACGCCCCGCTGAAAGGCGATGCTCTTTTGCTTTCTTCCCCGGATCAGACTCGGCAAGTGCTGCATCTATTTCCTTAATCTGTGCCTTCTCGATCTCGGATAATGCGCCAAGAGATTCAACCCTGGCTGGACTCGTCTTTTCGCTTAGTGCTTGAACCAGTCGCCCAACCTCTGTATCGCCAACTAAATGCCGGAATGGCTGGCAGTCAACATTGATCGTAGCAATTTCTTCGTTAAGGCGGCGAGTCAATTCCGGCAGAACTTTATTTGCAAGATTCTCAACAACGTCCAGTCCATACGGCAGATAAGCCACATCCTGCTCGGCAGTCAGGTAAGCGCGGGCACAGTGTGAATCGAAAACTGAAATTTTAGCCAGATCGTCGGGTGAGTCACTATTGAAAGTCCAGTGTATAGGTTTGCAAGACCCGTTAATTTCAATGTCGAAAATGGCTTTGGGCACGCTATTCTGGGCAGCAGGATCGTTTGCATCTGGAAGAACTTTCTCTGCCTGATCTCGTGCACGGCATGCCCGTTTCATTACTCTTACATAGCCCGACTTCCCGCTTCCATTTCCACCGTAGATCACAGTCATTCCTGATGGTGCGAAATTTAGTTTCTGCCCCGGCGCGATTCGGTTCACATGTACCAAATCCCGTATCGCCTTCAGAACAACCTTCTCGCCAGCTTGAAGCACCGGCGGCAGATGAGCCGCCTTTAGCGGCTGTGGTGTCAGGCCAGACGGATTAGGCAACCCATGGGCTGCTTTCAGCAATGCATATAGTTCAGCGTAATCATCGGCAGACAAGCCAGTCTCTTGCTGAAATAGGCGGCGAACCGCATCACGTTGCCAGAGAGGCAGCTTCTCTTCTGACCACTTTAGAATTTCATCAATCAATGCCATCACACCACCTTAAACACCTTCATCACCTCATCCCCAAGATGATTGATAACCTTCACCGCTCTCCGCTAGAACACGGCAGAATTGCGACACGCGCCACAGATGTCCGCCGGTATAGGGGTCGCGTGCCTCCACCATTGAGGCCATGATGAAAAGGCTGTTTAACAAATGTTCTGTATGGTTCATGTTTATTCCTTGTTAGAGTTTCTGCTACTGCTGGTTTTATCGAGGAGACGGCTAAATCGTAGTGGTCAGCCGGAGCAGCCATTCTGGAGTGATCTCTACCAACCCGGCTTCAACCAGTTTGTCTGTGCCGGTCAGAATCAATACTCCGAGCGCCAGCATGAGCATGCCCAACAGTTGTTTTCCATTTCCGCCGAGCAGCAGCAACCTGCCCCGGAATTTCTGCATGCCTTGGCGCGAGAGCATGCCCAAGCCAATGATGGGCAAAGCAGCTCCCAAACCGAACAGCAACATGACCAGCGCGACTTGGGCGAGTTGCTGCCCTTGGCTGGCTAGTCCTATCGCCACGCCCAAGGTAGGGCCTACGCAGGGACTCCATGCGACGCCCAGCAACAAGCCAAGCATGAATTGTCCGCGCAATCCTTCTGGGTTAAAGCTGGCAGCCCAGTTGTTGCCTGCATTTCCAATTCCCGTCGTGGCAGACGCGAAACGCTGTTGCAGCCGGGAGGACAGTAGCATCAGGCCGAATGCAATCAGCAGCAAGGCAGAGACTATGTGCAAGGTATCCGGATCAAAGCCGAACACCTGCCCCAGACTTGCCAGAGCCGTGCCTGTAACGGCAAAAGAAAGCGCCAGTCCAGAACCCAATGCCATGGGCGCTAATTTGCTCCCAGCCATGGCGGCGCTGCCAAATAAAATTGGGATCAATGGCAACACACATGGGGACAGAGTAGACAGGCCGCCTGCCGCGAAGGACAACCCATAGCTGGTCAGTCCAAGTTCCGATATTGCCATTACAATGCCTTACGCAACATGAGCGCGACACTATCCTTGTCGGTATCAGAGGTCGAGCGGTCAATCTCCTTGCCATTCTTGAATACGATCAGCGTGCTTTGCCATCTCACCTTGAAAGCATGCACAACGTTTTTCTGCTTGTCGAAGTCAACACGCATCACCTGAAGATTGTTATAGGGCGGCGTTTTCAGCAGGTCCTTAAGAAATACTTCCTGAGCGCGGCAAGTGGAGCACCAATCGGCATGAACGGCAATCAAAACGGGTTTCCCCTCCTTGAGCAATTGGTCAAACCGGGCTTGATCGAACGCATCGCCTATTGCGAATGCGGATGAGATGGTAAAAATGAATAGAAGAAATAAACTCTGGAAGAACTTGAACATGACTTGGTTTCCTTGTTGTTAAGTGGTTAAGTGACTGTCCCGCCGCAACACCCGCGCTGGGCTTGAATGGGTGGACATTTGACCGAGCCGTAGGAGCAGAAAACACAACAATCTCCGGGCTTGGGCCGTAACATTGCCTTGCAGTTGGTGCATTCGTAAAAGAACTGGCATGCGTCAGTCGGCATGACCTCCTGCCTGGCAAATCCGCAATGCGGGCAGGTCAGCACGGATTCGAGAATGACGCTTTCCATGTCTGGATGACTAATTGTCTTGCTGAGGGAATTTCCGGCAACCCTGGCGCAAGAATTCCATCTGCTTATTGAAATTGCGGCAGCCGCTGCACATCATCAGATGAAAGCGCAAGCTCATTTTTTGCATCATGCCAAGTTCCTTGTCCATTCCCTGCGACATTAGCGCAGCCGCTTTTTTACAATTAAGCATCCCGATTCTCCGAATTAAACCACCGCTCATCGAGGCAAAGCCGCAATCCCATCCGAGCACGGTGCAGTACCACCCAACAGTTAGTCGAACTGATTGCCAATTCCTTACAAATTTCTTCCGTATCGAACCCGAGCATCTCGCGCATCATGAAAACCCGTGCCGTATTTTCCGGCAGGCGGGTCAGGCAGATTTCAAATATCTGCCAGAACTGCTGGCTAGAGAAACTGTTCTCCGGATCGCCCCAGGTTGAAGGGCGTGTGTCGTTCTGCCAGAAGCCGCCCTCATTGAACAGGTCGTCATAGGCATCTTCGGGGATTTCATCAACGTCTATTGAGGTGCCGGGTGAACGGGCGCGCTCACGGATGGTGTCAATGATCTTGTTCTTGAGGATGGCGAATACCCAGGTTTTGAGTTGGGCTCGGTTGTTGAATTGCTTCTGTCCGGTAAGTGCGGCAGCCAAGGCTTCCTGCACAGCATCTTCGGCGGCGGCATCGTCGCGCAGTTGCAACCGTGCGAATTTAAGCATGTCGCGGCGGAGCGGAGCCAGTTCGTCAACCAGGCTATTAGTGTTTGATGATGAGGCCAGTTCTTTTTCCATTTTTAAAGCGCGGGTTCAAATTTGAAGTGCAACGCCTGACTTGAAGAATACCTGATTGGGTGTCTGGTATCCAAGCCGTTTTCTGGGTCGGTTGTTCAATCTCTCCATCGCTGTATCGATCTCCTGTTGTGTAATCGTGGTGAAGTCCCTGTTCTTCGGGAAGTACTGCCGTATCAACCCATTGGTATTTTCGTTGGTGCCCCGCTCCCAGGATGAATAAGGGTGAGCGAAGTAGAAGTCTGCCTTCAACATTGCTGCAATTTCTTCATGCCCGGCGAATTCCCGGCCATTGTCTGAAGTCACGGTGTGCACCTGCTTCCGGTAAGGCTTGAGTAGTGCAGTCATCGCCTGACTGACTTCCTGGGCCGTCTTGCGCTTTACTTTGCGGATCAGCGTGAATCCCGTCTTGCGTTCGACAATACTCACGATGGCCTGGCAATGGTTCTTGCCAATGATTGTGTCGGCTTCCCAGTCACCGATCCGGCTGCGTGTTTCGACGATGGCGGGGCGATCTTCGATGGAGAGTCGGTTTGGAATCATGCCGCGCCGATCCATCTTGCCGTAGCGTTTCTTGCGCTGCTTCTGGCAACGCAGGTTCTTCCACAGCAATCCGCCTGCCCGCTTGTCTGCATAGACATGCTGATATACCGTCTCCGGGCTGATGGTGGCGTGCCCGCTGATCTGCTCCGGACTCCATTGCAGCATGAGCTTCTCTTTGGCGAACTGCCAGGTCGCATCATCTATCGTCCGGGCATTCATCGCATGCCGTTCTATAGATAAACAATGTGCCTGTTTGGGGCGATAGCCGCGCTGGCCGCAGTTTCGGGCTAATTCCCTGCTGATGGTCGATTTGCTTCGTTCCAGCACGTGGGCTATCTCGCTTTGTTTATGTCCCGCCTTCTTCAAGGCGTAAATCTGGTATCGTTCTTCTTGGGTGAGGTGTGTGTAGTTCATTTTTGCAATTTCGACTGGCTGGTCAAAAAGGCATGGATGCTACCGCATCCCGCCCACCTGACCAGCATTACTCAAAATTGCACTTCATTCCTGAATTCGCCAAGCATAACAATTTTTAAAGCTTGTGTAAGGATTTTTAACTTGCTGCGACTAACAGTTAGGGAGGCGGAAAACGCTTCTTTGTATTTGGTGTGATTTTGACGGCTAATTTTACTCAGGAGATTGAAATGTCCCAAACATGCTCAACGGAACAATGCGAGGAAAAGTGCGGAACCTGCGGTAGCCATAACAAGGCGATGGTCATGTTGATGTTTATTGTATTAGCGGCCATTGGTCTCGGTGCTGCCGTTTTTCTTGGGTAGTCGAAAAGGCTGCTGGTGTGTTGTAACGCAATTTATTAAACCTTAAGGAGATTGAAATGTCATTGATGTGTCCGATGGAAGGCTGTAAACAAAAACATGGGATGTGCGTCCATGAAAAGATGATGATGGCAATAGCTGTCATGGCCGCTATTGCCGGAGCTATATTCTTCCTGAAATAGAAAACTGACAGGCGGAGGAAATAATGTCTACAAAAATCAAGGTGGCCATTGTTGTGCTGGCAGATACCGAAACGCACGAAGGCATGGGCCGAGTAGCCAATGCCCTGGAGGCGGTAAAGGAATTCAAGCAGCATGGAGATGACGTTAAGCTGATCTTTGACGGCGCAGGCGTGAAATGGGCTGTTGCCCTGTCTTGTCCCGGGCATAAATTATATGGTCTTTATCAACAGGTGTCCGACAAGGTGAGCGGAATATGCCAGTATTGCGCGGGGGCCTTCGGTGTAACTGATGCGGCAATCGAGTGCAAGTTGAAACTGATGGGCGAATTCGATGGGCACCCCAGCTTTCGAGAATTACTGGCTAATGATTATCGTGTCATCACATTTTGATTGTCCATGTTGTAACAGGGAAAAGGTTGGCTTACTTGGTTGTCGATTATTGATGGCCTTGTGTGCTTGTTAGGAGGTCGTTTTGACCAAGTTATTGTTTATGTTAAGAGGAGAAACTAAATGAAGTTACTGAAGAAAATGCTGGCTGTTGCTGGGGTAGTGATGTTGTTGTCCGCGTCTTCCGCATTCGCCGGAGACAACCCCTGTGCGGGCAAGAATCCATGTGCTATGAAGTCAAATCCGTGTGCGGCAAAGGGCAACCCTTGCGCTGCAAAGAAACACAAGCATCACAAGAAGGCGGCCAATCCCTGTGCGAGTCATAACCCATGCGCAGAAAAAGGCAATCCCTGTGCGATGAAAAATCCCTGTGCCGCCAAGGGTAAGATGTAATGTAGCTGTTTTTTGCTGATCGTTGTGGACAGCGAGATATTGGGAGCCTGCGGCTATGGCTCCCTTTTTTATTGCTGCAATAATTGTGTTTGCATGTAAGGAATCGTGACTTCGCACGACTAATGACTGGGGAGAAACTCTCCACTTCACTTCAATCAACCCAACTTAAGGAGTTTTATTTATGGATAATCGACAGATTCTATCCGCCGCAATTGGTAGTTTACTGGTGCTCGGGCTGGTCGGAAATGCCAGTGCTGCTGACAAGAAGATGGATATGGAGCAATGTTTTGGTATCGCCAAGGCGGGCAAGAATGATTGCTCCAGCAACAAGAGCGCGCATTCCTGTGCAGGCCAAGCCACCAAAAACAATGATCCGATGGATTTTGTAGCTGTGCCAAAAGGTACTTGCGAGAAAATCGCTGGCGGCACCCTGAAAGCCATGTAATGACCAAGCCCGCAACACATGCCTTGCCAAGCACCGCCGGTATCGGGTTGCGGGCACCTCATTACCGTGAGGTGTTAGAGAAACTACCCAAGCTTGGCTGGGTGGAAGTGCATAACGAGAATTTCTTTGGGGGCGGTGCGCCCCTGCATACCTTGCTCAAGGTGCGCGAACATTATCCCGTCAGCCTGCATGGTGTTGGGATGGGACTGGCTTCGACGGTGCCGCTCGATTGGGATCATTTGATGTCCTTGCGTCGCCTATGCGATACGGTTCAACCCGCCGTCGTATCGGAACATCTGTGCTGGAACGCTGCCGATGGCATAGTCATCAACGACCTGCTGCCTTTCCCCTACACCGAGGCAGCGCTGTCCTATGTGACAATCCGCGTGGATCAAGTGCAGGAAAAATTAGGCTGCCAATTGCTGGTGGAAAACCTCTCCAGTTATTTGTCTTTTTCGCACAGTGAAATGACTGAGGGCGAATTCTTGGCCGAACTGACCCGCCGCACCGGCTGCGGCATTCTGTTCGATGTGGAAAACCTGTATGTGAACACGCGCAACCTCGGGGTAGACGCCAAGGCTTTCATCAATGCTATCCCGGCTGAAGCGGTGAAGGAGTATCACTTGGCCGGATACAGCGTCAGGGATGGCTGTCTGGTGGATACCCATGACCATCCGGTCTATCCAGAAGTGTGGGAGTTATATGAGTATGTCTTGCAGCACATTGGGCCACGCCCCACGCTGATCGAATGGGATAGCGACATTCCTGCATTGCCGGTGCTGATGGGCGAGGCGGCGAAAGCGCAGCAACGGCTGGAGGATTGTCATGCCTGCATTGAGTGATGAGCTGTCACACTTCGCTCGCGCCATTGTACGTGGCGAGGAGCCTTCGTCGTGGATCGACACGAGCTACCAGAATTATTCCGTCGCCATCGCTATCGAGGTTTACCGCAACAATTATCGCGGCAATCTGCATGACACGCTTGCGGGCGCATATCCGGTGATCGAGCAACTCGTGGGCAAGGACTTTTTCCGGCTATTGACGCGAAAATTTATCGAGCAGCATCTTTCGCGTGGTGGTAACCTGCATCACTACGGTGCGGAGATGGCCGACTTTATTGCTTCCTTCGAGCCAGCACGGGAGCTGGTCTACCTGCCGGAAGTCGCGGCGCTGGAGTGGGCCTGCCATTGTGCTTATTTCGCCGTCGATGCCGACACACTGAACATGGCCAGACTGGCACAAGTAGCACCCGAACACTATCCAGACCTGATCCTGCACATCCACCCATCCTGTCATCTGCTGCATTCGCGCTATCCGGTCGCCGCCATTTGGCACGCCCACCAGCCCGGCGCAGACAGTGATTTCCATATCGATCAGGACAGCGGTCCCTGCAATGTGCTGGTCAGCCGCAATGAGGATGTCGTGATAGTCAGTGAACTCTCAATGGCCGTTGCCACATGGTTCCATGCTATACAAAGCGGAGTTTCGCTGGGCGAAGCGACTGATGACACGCTGAACATCCATTCGGATTTCAATTTGCAAACCACATTACTTAAACTGCTGCAACTGGACATTCTGGTTGACATCGAAGTGGGAGAATGACATGAAAGTTTTATCACGCATCATACGGTTTTACTACACCGCCTCGCATTGGCCTGAATATCTGGCACCTCTGCTAGACTTGGGTTTGCGACTGTATTTGGCAAACGTATTTTTCAAGTCCGGCCTGACCAAGGTGCAGAACTGGGACAGCACCCTGTACTTATTCAGCGATGTATACAATGTGCCACTATTGCCACCTGCACTGGCAGCCACGATGGCAGCCAGTGCAGAGCTTGGCCTGTCCGTCCTGCTGGTGTTTGGGCTGCTTGGTCGTTTTTCCGCTGCCGGACTTTCTATTCTCAACGTGGTTGCTGTAATTTCCTACGCTGATTTAAGCGAGGCGGGTATCAACCAGCACATATCCTGGGGCATACTGCTCGGAGTGTTGCTGATCATCAGTCGCGGTCAATGGTCGCTGGACGCATGGCTGGAGAAGCGCGTGGGAGTATCCAGTAAAACTGGACCTGTTGGATGAGGGGGGTAGTTCTTGAAGCAGATTCTTTTCGCCGTTTTGTGCGTGCTGACCGTATCCAATGCAAGCGCCCAAGATGAAACTGATGCTTTCCTGAAGCGCCACTGGGCGTCCCCGATTCCGTCCCAAGGCAAAGCTCCAGAATCCTATACTCTGCTGGAATCGTCCCTTAGCCCGGATGCTTGCGGCTCCTGTCATGCAAAGCAATATCAGGATTGGCGTACCAGCTTGCACAGCCGTGCGATGGGGCCAGGAGTGATGGGGCAGTTGGTGGAGATCAAATCGAAGGCGGTTAGTGAACTGCGTGATTGCATCAGATGCCATGCGCCACTTGCAGAGCAGGAAGCCAGCCTGAGAAAACAATTGCGTGGGGGAAAACAAACCGCTGCCCTGCACGAACAGGGATTGGTTTGTGCGGCATGCCATGTGCGCAGCCATGTGCGCTATGGCCCGCCGCCGTCGAAACCATCGTCTGAGGGGCAATTGCCCCATGACGGTTTCGTCAGCACACCGGCATTCGAGGATGGGCGCTTCTGCGCGACCTGTCACCAGTTTGGAGCGGACGGGTATGTGCTGAACGGCAAACCCTTGGAGAACACCTATGCGGAATGGCAATCCTCTCCTTATGCTAAGCAGGGTCAGCAGTGCCAGGGTTGCCACATGCCGGAGCGGCAGCATTTGTGGCGTGGCATCCACGATGCGGAGATGACCCGCAAGGGCATCACGATCAGCCCGACCGCTCCGGCCTTGCACGATGGAAAATTGTCCGCGCAACTGACGATAAGCAACAGTGGGACAGGGCACGATTTTCCGACCTATGTGACGCCAAGAGTCGTCGTGCAGATTTATCAGGAATCGGTTGACAACAAACTCATCGCTGGCACGCTAAGAGAAAAAATCATCGCCCGTCAGGTATCGATGGATTTATCGGAAGAGTTGGCCGATACGCGCTTGGCTCCTGGCGAACTGATGGCGCTAGATTATCTCGTACCGCTTCATTCAGATGCCACGGCAATTGTCATGCGAGTGCGCGTCGAGCCGGATTATTATTACACTGGCCTGTATCGTTCGCTGTTGGATGAGCAGCCTGTTGGAAAAGGAATAAATCTTATCCGCATGGCATTGAAGAATTCCATAGGTTCGGCATATGACCTATATTTTCAGCGTTATGGATTAGCACAAATTAGACTATAAAAAACTGCTCAGACTACATGTGATTGGAGGAGGATAAATCCTCAGTTAGGTTTAGGTTTTGCGTTCAGTTGTAGCCAATATTTGTTAAATGCCTCATCTAACTTGTTTTGGCATTCCTGAATTTTTAAAGTGCTTTGAGGATTCTTACAATCGGGTGCGATTGTAACTTTCTTCATCCATTCAGATCGGGCTTGTTCTCTGGTGTTTACTACTTCGTCATATCGGTATTGGGCGATGTTGTATATACCTGCCATTCCGCCTAATAAAGCTATTGAAACCACTACCCAAAAGATTAAACGAGCCATGATCAGCCTCGATCTTTCTCAGAGCACCCCTGCGGGGGGGGGTAGCCTACGCCAGCTTGAAGCACTGTGTCAATGATGTTTAGCTCATGATGTTTAGCTCTTCCGGTGAAGGCCTGTAGGTCGGGTCTGCTCGCTTTTTTTCTAACACGCCGTTAACTGCTTGGCGTTGTTCGTCAGTAAACATTTCCCCCCCTTCTGTCAAATAGTTAATCCGAGCTGTGGCCTCTTCTGCCGATTTCCAATCACTTTCGGCATTCCATACCCCTGCTGGTTCATATTGCCCCACAGTGAACGACGGTTTCCCGTATTCAGAATTATGAACATAGACCCATTTAATTTCCATTTTTCAGCCTCGTTGGCTTGCCTAAAGCAATCGAGCGCATCAATATACACCACAGAAAGAAATAATCAATCACCAAAGACATTGATATATATAGGGATATGAAGGCGGTTGGCGGAATTCAATTTACTACTGACGCGCAAAAAAATATTTCATTTTCGGTCGAGTCACAATCGCTCGGACAGTGGTGGCGCTTTTACGCCATTTTCGGTGGTTGGTTTGCGGGCATTACAGGTGGCGCTTTTGGAACATTACAGATGGTGGGTTTGCGAGCATTATGAGTGGCGGTTTTCACCAGAATACGCAAGTTAATCCTCTGGGCGAACTTGCGTCGCCGGGGGTCACGGAAAATTGGATAGTTTATCCTATTCATTGAAAACAATTGTTATTCCATTAACGATATGGTTTTAGAGATTATGACTTCCGCTTTGTGATGGTGCTGCTCGTGGCCATGGTCTGCTTTGAGGCGATGTAATTTTATTAATGCCATGAGCTTTGGAGCAGGCAGTTAGCAAGCAAGGACAAACCTGAAGTTAAAAACGTCTGCGAAATGCTGTGATGTCCAGTAACATTAATTCTGTCCGGTTTCTTCCAATAACTTTATGTTGACCATACTTAACGATTCCGCCATCGCCGATGCCGTCCGGCTGTTGGACACGCATCCTGATTACAAGATTATTCGAAGGATCACACACCGAAAATCATTTGCCGAGCGCGATGGGAGAACCTTATCAAGAGGGGTGGTTGTCGATGCAGAAACGACCGGCACCAATCCCGACAAGGACGCTATCATTGAGCTGGGAATGGTTCTATTCGAGTTTGATCCAGGGACTGGGATGGCCTACAACGTCCTTGGGTCATTCGATCAATTGGAAGACCCTGGCTTCCCAATTCCTCCTGAGGCGAGCGTCGTTCATGGCATCACAGATGAGATGGTTACGGGTGCATATTCTGGGGCAACGTGAACACCTGTTCTGGGCGAATGTGAACAGTGATTCTGAAGGAACGTGAACACCGATTCTGCTCAAACGTGAACACTTTTAGCCATTCACCAGAATGGGTGTTCATGATGCCAGAATCACTGTTCACGATGCCAGAACCAAGCGTAATTTGTGCTGGAACTTAACCTGTAAATGCCGGAGCATCCCC
>JANXXH010000023.1 GCA_025350705.1 Gallionella sp. | reverse complement strand
CGCGACGGGCGGTGTGCTGATCAAGAATGCCGAAGCGCTGGAAACCATGGAGAAGGTGAATACGCTAGTGGTGGACAAGACCGGCACGCTGACCGAGGGCAAACCGAAACTGACCTCGGTCATTGCGCTCGCCGGATTCGAAGAAGGGGTAGTGCTGTGGCTGGGTGCCAGTCTGGAACGCGCCAGCGAACACCCGCTGGCAGCGGCGATCGTGAATGGTGCGCAGGGAAAAGACATCAAACTTACAGCGGTCAGCGAGTTCCGTTCGATCACCGGCAAAGGCGTGACGGGAACCGTCGAAGGTCGCGCAGTCGCGTTGGGCAATCTTAAATTATTCGAAGAGCTGAAAATCGACGCGGGTGAGTTGCCCGCACTCGCCGAGTCGCTGCGCAGCGATGGCCAGACGGTAATGCTGCTCGCGATAGACGGCAAGCCTGCAGGGTTGATCGGCGTCGCCGACCCGGTCAAGGCCTCCACGCCGGATGCGATCCGTGCGCTGCACGACGAAGGCGTGCAGGTCATCATGCTCACCGGAGACAACCGTACCACGGCAGAGGCAGTGGCGCGCAAACTGGGCATAGACCGTATCGAGGCGGAAGTGCTGCCCGAGCAGAAGGCATCCATCGTCAAGCAACTGCAAACACAAGGCCGCTTCGTCGCGATGGCGGGCGACGGCATCAACGACGCACCGGCATTGGCTCAGGCACAGGTGGGCATCGCGATGGGCACCGGCACTGATGTGGCGATGGAAAGCGCGGGCGTCACGCTGGTCAAGGGCGACCTGAACGGCATCGTGCGGGCAGTGCGCCTGAGCCGCGCGACGATGCGCAACATCCGCCAGAATTTGTTCTTTGCGTTCATCTACAACGTGCTCGGCATACCTGTCGCGGCAGGCGTGCTATACCCGTTCTTCGGCTTGTTGCTCTCGCCGATCATCGCGGCGGCAGCGATGAGTTTCAGTTCGGTATCGGTGATCACCAACGCGCTGCGGCTTAATCGCGTGAAACTTTAGTTTGAATGCATGCAATTTTGAAAGGAGAAAATCATGGAAGGCTTATTCTCATTTTTGCTTTTCGCAGTATTTTTCTACGTGATGATGCGCTTCGGCTGCGGCGCGCACATCGTGCATGGTGGGCACGGCGGACACGGTCAACATACATCTGGCGGCAATACCGATCCGGTGTGCGGAATGCAAGTGGCTGCCGATAGTGGCTATACCAAGGTGCATCAGGGTACGCTATATCATTTCTGTTCCAGAAACTGCCTCGACAAGTTCGACGCCAATCCGCAACAGTATTTGGGAAAGGGGCAATCATGCTCGTGGACCATGCCGATCAAGGCGCGCATCGACATGCTTTCCACCGGTATCCGCACGCCGATCGGCATCAAGGTGTTCGGCAAGAACCTGGATGAAATGGAACGCCTGGCCAAGGAGATCGAAGCCGTGGTCAGAAATGTTCCGGGCACCACCAGCGCCTTTGCCGAGCGTATCACCGGCGGCTACTACCTCAACATCGAACCGGATCGCGCCGCACTGGCACGCTACGGCTTGACGGTGGGCGAAGTGCAGGACGTGATCGCCACCACATTGGGCGGCGAAAACGTCACCACGACGGTAGAAGGACTGGAACGCTTCGGCGTGAACGTGCGCTATCCGCGCGAGTTGCGCAGCTCGCCTGACCAGATCGCGCGAGAAGTATTGGTGCCCACCAGCGAAGGATCGCATATTCCGCTCGGGCAACTCGCCAAGGTGAGCGTCAGCAAAGGCGCACCGTCGATACGCACCGAGAACGCATTGTTGTCGGCATATATCTATGTGGACATCCGCGACCGCGACATCGGCTCGTATGTGGCCGAGGCGCGCAAGGCCGTAACGGAGAAGGTGAAGTTTCCCCCCGGCTACTACGCGACTTGGAGCGGGCAGTTCGAATACATGGAGCGCGCCGCCGCGAAGATGAAGATCGTGGTGCCTATTACTTTGCTGCTGATATTCTTATTGCTCTACCTCAACTTCAGACGCGTGACGGAGAGCCTGATCGTGATGCTCTCCGTGCCGTTCGCGCTGGTCGGCGGCGTGTGGCTGCTGTGGCTGCTGAACTACAATCTGTCGGTCGCGGTCGCGGTAGGCTTCATCGCGTTGGCGGGAGTGGCAGCAGAAACCGGCGTGGTGATGCTGATCTACCTGGAAAATGCCTGGCAAGAAACGCGTGCGCGCTGTTCTTCTGAAGGACGCAAACCGAAGCCGGATGATCTGCATGCCGCCATCATGCAAGGCGCGGTAGAACGGGTGCGACCGAAGATGATGACCGTGGCCGCGATCATGGCGGGCCTGTTGCCCATCATGTGGGGAACAGGCACCGGCTCGGAAGTGATGAGCCGCATTGCCGCGCCGATGATAGGCGGGATGATCTCATCGACACTGCTGACGCTGGTGGTGATCCCGGTGCTGTATGCGCTGGTCAAGATGCGCGAGACTGAGTAGGCGAAGTATTGAGGTCTGCTGCGTGCCCTAAGCCGACGCGAGACACTATCTTTTTTGCTTCCCGAAAGCGGCCGAGCGCCAAGTTTGGCATTTGACGCAAGACAGACCGTCAATGTATGGGTTAAGTTATCTCGTCGATTTACCATTTGGGAGTTTATTCTGGATTTTGTGTGGAAGTTGGTTCGATGGTTACCCCGAATCTGCGAACTCTGAGTGCATTCAATGTTGACTCATGCCCAATTCGTTTTAATGCTGCCTGTGGGTTCTTGGCTAAATGTTGTCTCCCAGCGATTGTCTCGAACTGAAGACATGCCCTTACGACCGTACTCAAATCGCTCCCTTGGCTGCTCAAAAAGAGTTGATAATAGTCTTCTTCTGAGGCCTGCTCCACTGCTTGAATCTGCTCTTGTGACCAACCACGATTTTTAGCGATCCACATGACGGCATCGAGTAACGTTGGTAATTGTCGTGCTGATGTGAAGGTCTGCTTAAAGCGCTCGATTAGAATGAGGTCATCAATGTCGCCTGAGAACGGATAACTGTCTAAATCAAAAAGATTGCGCTCGTTACTCCGCTTAACAATGTAAAAATCAATCATTTCGTTGGCAATATCGTTTTGCCAAAGCTTCCGAAGGAGTCGAACCGTTGAATTCAGATTCATCGGCGAAACTTGTTGAAACGATTTTCAGAAGCTATCTCTGAGGGCAGCTATTAACTCCCCGGAATTATCCGAAAAGAAGTTATGGAACAAATCCCAAGCCTCGGAAAAAGAGTTTTCCAAATCGTTGGCGACGAATTGTGCATTCAACTTGGCCGCCTCTTCAATCAACCCCGTTTCCTCGATGTGGCCATGTTCAATAACCTTCGAGATAGCAAAGTCAAATTCATCTATGTGAGTAAGGCCATAATTTCTGATAATGGCGGCCCAATCCTTCGTCTTCTGATCTTCTTTGCCATTTGTTTCTTCTTCGCCAAAATGCGAAGCCCATCTTTCCCACTTTCGAATGAAGGAAAAATCCGGCTTATCCTCGTTTGTTTCGTAATAAGCCCAAGCCAGCAGAACTAGGGTCGACACTGCCTGCTGCATCACTGCGGGGTGAAGGTCTCTCAGAGAAGGCGTAACGATCTCAATCAAGTCCGCGATTTTCATCAACAGTCTGATGTTTACTAATTTAAGATTCGTGGCGTACTGCTCAGCCAGAATTCGACAGGGCATGTCTTTGGGGAAAGCCCACCCTATTGCCTCGCTAGGAGAAGGAGCGAAGAGCAATTCAATATCGATGACTTTTTCACGGTACTTCTTGTATGTATCCTTTTTCTCTTGTAGCTCATCCTCATTGAAAATCAGAACAACTTTGCAGCCTCTCTTCTCCTTAAGATTAGAGATAAATCCTATGATCTCATCTGCCTTGAGTTGAGAGCGCTCAAAATCATCTAGACATATGATCGTGTCGTTAATCAAAGAGGGTGCGAGTTGATCAAGCCCTACGGAAATATTTTTTGAGTAGGGGAAATCTGCCATTTTGGCAAGGCTAGCGAGTTTTTTAACAGAATCTTTGCCTATTGATAACCAATGCTCATTGATTAGCGTCAAGCTCATCTCGGTTCCAATTAGTTTACATTCCCGAGTCGTGGTAAATATTGAAAGTGCGAGTTGCGAAATTGAAGAAACGCCAAACAAAGATACGTAGCAGTAATGCTTAAGTTTAGTCGAATCTTTATGAGATTTGACTATCTGGTCCCATGTGTAGGTTTTGCCAACGCCCCATGCTCCTTTCAGTGCAAGCACCTCAGGCTTACGGCTTGTTAAGAAGCGTTCGGCGACAATTTTAACTGTGTCTACAGACATGCATAACCCCATATTTGAGGAATTGGACATTCTACTCTAGAGCAGTGCGGGTGTATGGAAGCTCCTTGTATGCAGCGGATGCCTAATTCGCAATATACACTGCCGTAAAGCGGCCGTATGCAAGCGACAGTTCCTGGGACACAGCAGCCAGCTCCCGAATTAAACTCCGCGCAATTTATCAGGTAAAGATCATTTTTCCTACCGGAATATTGATCCGAACTGCAAGCTAGGCGTACTGCCGGTTTGCCGGGCTATGGATTTTCAGGGTCTCTCCGCATGGAAGGAGTAATATAGTGTCGCATTCTGCAATCTGTGCAGCATGTCAAACACAACGCAGAATGCAATTGGGAACGAACATCTTTGAATCGGGCGGCCCAACACGGGGGTGTGATGAGATTGCTTGCGGTCAACACCGGCAGTTCGTCAGTCCGGCTCGCTCTTTATGCCGGCGATGGCGGTGTGCTGCGTCTGCTGGCCGAACGTCACAATGATGAAGAGACCCAGCCCGAACTTATCCTGCGCGACTTCATCGGCAGCGAGGCGGTGGATGTTGTAGCGCATCGCATTGTGCATGGCGGTGCAAAGCTTGCCGCGCCTTGCTTGATCGACGCGGACGTCGAGGCGGAAATCGAACGCCTTTCCGCACTTGCACCATTACACAATCCGCTTGCGCTGGTCTGGGTGCGCGCCTGCCGGACGCTACTGGGCAACATTCCGCAGGTTGCCGTATTCGACACCGGTTTTTATGCGGCGCTTCCCGCTGCGTCACGCAGTTATGCGCTGCCGCAACAACTGGCGCAGCGCCTCGGGCTGCGCCGCTACGGATTCCACGGCATTGCACACCAGGCCATGTGGCGGCGCTGGCGGAAATTGAGCCCCGGCATCGCCAAAGGCGGGCGTGTGATTTCTTTGCAGCTCGGCGCTGGCTGTTCGATCACTGCCGTCGCCGACGGCGTGGCGCAAGACACGTCAATGGGTTTTTCGCCGCTCGAAGGGTTGGTCATGGCCACGCGCAGCGGTGACCTCGATCCCGGGCTGCTGCTCCATCTGCTTCGCTCAGAGCAGATGTCGATCGCCGAACTGGATCATCTGCTGAATCATGAATCCGGGCTGCTCGGCATGGCTGGCGAGAACGATATGCGTAAATTACTTGTCTCGAACGAACCGGAAGCACAGCTCGCGGTAGAGCTTTATTGCTACCGTGCACGCAAATATATTGGCGCTTATCTCGCGGTACTGGGTGGTGCCGACGCGATCTTGTTCGGCGGAGGCGTCGGCGAACACGCACCCGAAATTCGCGAGCGTATACTGGCAGGACTGGAGTGGGCAGGCATCGTGCTCGACCGCGAGCGCAATCAGGCCGCTGCCGGCAACGAAGCGTGCATCAGCCGCGACGACAGCCCGGTAGCGGTTTGGGTGATTGCGGTGGACGAGGCGCAACTGCTCGTGGAGGAAGCGGCAAACCTGCTATTGAACCGATAAGGGCAAGAGGGAGGACAGTCATGGACCAGATATCAGCAGTGCGTATCACCGGCGCTCCGCTTTCCGAAGAACAGCTCGCGCTTCTCGATGCATACTGGCGCGCGGCGAACTATCTTTCAGTCGGGCAGATCTATCTGCTCGACAATCCCTTGTTGCGCGAGCCATTAAAAATCGAACACGTGAAGCCCAGGTTGCTCGGCCACTGGGGCACGACGCCGGGACTGAATTTCATCTACGTGCACCTTAATCGCGTCATCAAGCAGCACGATCTCAATGTGCTTTACATCGCCGGCCCCGGACACGGCGGCCCGGCGCTGGTGGCGAACACCTGGCTCGAAGGCAGTTACAGCGAGTTCTATCCGAACATCACGCGCGACGCGGCGGGAATGAAGCAATTGTTCAGGCAGTTTTCCTTCCCCGGCGGTATCGGCAGCCATGTCACTGCCGAGACACCGGGTTCGATCCATGAAGGCGGCGAGCTCGGTTACTCGATCTCTCACGCATACGGCGCCGTGTTCGACAATCCCGACCTGATCGTCGCCTGCATCGTGGGCGACGGCGAGGCCGAGACCGGGCCGCTCGCCACGGCTTGGCACTCGAACAAATTTTTGAATCCGGCGCTCGATGGTGCGGTGCTGCCCATCCTGCACCTGAACGGTTACAAGATCGCCAATCCCGCGGTGCTCGCGCGCATCCCGCACGAGGAGCTCGAAAATCTGTTTGCCGGTTACGGCTACCGCCCGTATTTCGTCGAGGGTGACGAACCCCATGCCATGCATCAATTGATGGCCGCCACGCTCGATACCGTTTTTGCCGAGATCAAAGCTATCCAGCAACGCGCGCGCTCAGGAGGGTACACGGAACGACCGCGCTGGCCGATGATTATTCTGAAGACCCCCAAAGGCTGGACTGGCCCCAGGGAAGTCGATGGCAAGCCAACCGTAGGCAGCTGGCGTTCGCACCAGGTGCCGTTCGGCGAGCTGGCGACTCAGCCCGGCCATCTCAAGCTGCTCGAACAATGGATGCGCAGCTACCAACCGCAAGAGTTGTTCGATGAGTCAGGCGCGCTCAAGGCGGAGCTGGCTGCGCTCGCCCCCAGTGGCAACCGGCGGATGGGTGCCAACCCGCATGCCAACGGCGGTGCACTGCTCAAGGATCTACGCCTGCCGGATTTTCGCGATTACGCCGTGTCAGTTGCCGCGCCGGGTGCGACGGAGGCGGAATCCATACGCGCGATGGGCAGCTTTTTGCGCGACGTGATGAAGCTCAATCGTGAGGCGCGCAATTTCCGCGTGGTCGGGCCGGACGAAACCGCATCCAACCGCTTGGGCGCATTGTTCGAAGTAACCGATCGTGCTTGGGATGCCGAACGATTGGCGGGAGACGACCATCTTGCACCCGACGGGCGAGTGATGGAAATCCTGTCCGAGCATACCTGCCAAGGCTGGCTCGAAGGCTATCTGCTGACCGGCCGCCATGGCCTGTTCTCTTGTTACGAAGCCTTCATACACATCATCGATTCGATGTTCAACCAGCATGCCAAGTGG
Source organism: Gallionella sp. (assembly GCA_025350705.1). Classification (GTDB taxonomy): domain Bacteria; phylum Pseudomonadota; class Gammaproteobacteria; order Burkholderiales; family Gallionellaceae; genus Gallionella. The sequence continues at coordinate 16,975 of JANXXH010000023.1, read as the reverse complement.
CTCAAGGTGAGCAAGGAAGTTCCGTGGCGGCGGCCGATCGCTTCGCTGAATTATCTGCTCACCTCGCACGTCTGGCGCCAGGATCATAATGGCTTCTCGCATCAGGATCCGGGCTTCATCGACCACGTGATAAACAAGAAGGCCGACATCATCCGCGTCTACCTGCCGCCCGACGCCAACACCTTGCTTTATGTCACAGACCAATGTCTGCGTTCGCGCGACTTCGTCAATGTCATCGTTACCGGCAAGCATATGGAACCGCAGTGGCTCAGCATGGATGCGGCGATCAAGCATTGCGCGTCCGGCATCGGCATCTGGGAATGGGCCAGCAACGATCAGGGAGGCGAGCCGGATGTGGTGATGGCAGCGGCGGGCGACGTGCCCACTCTCGAAATGCTCGCAGCGGTCGATCTGCTGAGGCAGCATGCACCCGAGCTCAAGGTGCGCGTGATCAACATCGTCGACCTGATGGCACTGCAACCCCAGGAAGAGCATCCGCACGGGCTGGCCGATCGCGATTTCGACGCGCTGTTTACTGCCGACAAGCCTATCATCTTCGCCTACCACGGCTATCCGTGGCTGATCCATAGACTCACTTACCGGCGCGCCAACCACAAGAATCTGCATGTGCGCGGCTACAAGGAAGAGGGCACCACCACCACGCCGTTCGACATGGCCGTGCTCAACGATCTCGACCGTTACCATCTGGTCATGGATGTGGCCGACCGTGTTCCGAAACTCTCCGACCTGGCCGCGTACTTGAAGCAACATATGCGCGACAAGCTCACCGAACACCGACAGTACATCACGCAACACGGCCAAGATATGCCTGAGATACTGGACTGGCGGTGGCCTCATGCAACAGGGAATGCGCGATGATCGCGCTACACGACAACCGGCTGCGTAGCCTGGAGAAGCTCGGCCAGAGCCTGTGGCTGGACTATATCGAACGCGCGCTGCTAGTGGGTGGCGTGATGGAACGCTTGATCCGCGATGACGGCATCAGCGGCGTCACTTCCAATCCGGCGATCTTCGAGAAGGCGATTTCACAACATGCCGAGTACGATGCGGCGATCGCGGAATTTGCGCGCCGTGTTCCTGATGCACAGAAAAATTACGATGCACAGAATATCTATGAGGAACTTATGGTCGAAGACGTGTGCCTTGCGGCGGATCTGCTGCGCGATGTGTACGATACCAGCCTCAGGCGCGATGGCTACGTGAGCCTGGAGGTCTCGCCGCATCTTGCATACGATACCGTAGCGACAATAACCGAAGCGAAACGGTTGTGGAACCGGGTAGCTCGGCCCAACCTGATGATAAAGGTTCCTGCGACGCGAGCGGGACTGCCTGCGATCCGGCAATTGATCGCTGCGGGCATAAACGTCAATGCGACACTGCTGTTCGGTGTTGCGCGCTATCGAGCAGTGGCCGAAATCTATTTCGCCGGCTTGGAAGACCGCCTGGCAAACGGTGGTGCGATCGATCACATCGCCTCGGTTGCAAGTTTTTTCTTGAGTCGCATCGACACACTGGTGGACGGTTTCCTCGACCGCGACGGAAGGCCGCAAGCGCGGGCATTGCGCGGGCGGGCGGCGATCGCCTGCGCGCGTCTCGCCTATCAGGAATACCAAGGGTTAGTGAGCAGCGCACGATGGCAGACGTTTGCAGCACACGGCGCACGTACACAACGGCTGCTTTGGGCATCCACTTCGACCAAAGATCCGGCCTACAATGACGTGATGTATGTCGAAGCGCTGATTGGACTGGACACTGTCAACACCCTGCCGCCAGAAACCATAGTGGCCTACCGCGATCACGGCAACCCGGCATTGCTCATGGAGCAGGAACTGGAAGCAGCGCGCGCCTTTCCCATGCAACTCGCCGCGATTGGATTGGACTTGGATACGGTGAGCGATGAATTGGAACACCAGGGTGTGCAGAAATTCATCGAGCCTTACGAGCGGCTGCTCTCCACATTGGCGCGGCGCGCGACCGAACTTGCAACATCAGGAAGGTGACGATCATGCTCGACGAATTTCTCCATGAACCGCGCGTCGCCTACTTCTCGATGGAGATAGCGCTGCGCAATGAAATTCCGACCTACGCCGGGGGGTTGGGTGTGCTCGCCGGCGACACCTTGCGCTCGGCCACCGACCTTGAGCTGCCGATGGTGGCGGTCAGCCTGGTCAGCCGCGCCGGTTACTTCCGGCAAGAGATCGACGCTCAAGGCCATCAACTGGAACATGCAGGGACATGGGATCCCAAGCGCTGGTCGCAGCCGCTTGATGCCAAGATCGCTGTGACTATCGAGGGCCGCACGGTCTGGATAGGCGCATGGTTGTATGTGATGGAAGGCCACATGGGCGGCCGTCAACCGGTGCTGCTGCTCGATACTGATTTGAATGAGAACAGCCACGGCGACCGCGAGATCACCCACTATCTTTACGGCGGCGACAATGTCTACCGGCTTAAACAGGAGATCGTGCTGGGTATCGGTGGCGTGCGCCTGCTGCAGGCGCTCGGCTTCACGATACGGCATTACCATATGAACGAGGGTCACTCCGCGCTGCTCGGGTTGGAACTGATGCGGCGCTATACCTACTCTGTCGAAGAAGTGCGGCCAGGCGAACCGCAATACGACCTGCCGCGCGTGCGCGACCTGTGCAGCTTCACCACCCACACCCCGGTCGAAGCCGGTCATGACCGTTTCCCCTACGATTTGATCCTGCGCGTACTCGACAACAGCTTCGACATGCAGGTCATCAAAGGTCTGGCCGGCGAGGATAGCCTGAACATGACGCGACTGGCACTGAACCTGAGCGAATACATCAACGGCGTCGCAAAGAAACATGCGGAAGTGTCGAATGCGATGTTCCCCGGCTACAAGGTTCATGCGATTACCAACGGCGTGCATCCGTTCACTTGGGCGGCGGAAGATTTCCGTCAGCTTTACGACCTTTATCTACCGGGCTGGTGCCACGAACCGCAGCTGCTGATGCGCGCCGACTGTTGCATTCCCGATGCCTCGATCTGGGAAGCGCATGCCAAGGCGAAAAAGAATCTCATTGAAAAAGTACAATCGCTCACCGGCATTTCATTGCATCCGGATATTCCGATCTTCGGTTTCGCGCGGCGCATGACTGCCTACAAGCGCCCTGATCTTTTGTTCACCGACCTCGAACGGTTGAAGGCGATCGCGCGCAAGCAGCCGTTCCAGATCGTGCTCGCCGGCAAGGCTCATCCGAACGATGAAAACGGCAAGCAGCTGATCGAGCAACTTCATGCGCATGCCCGAGACATGGCGGGTACGATCACTGTCGTCTATCTGCCCGACTACGACATGGCGCTCGCACAGTCGCTGACCGCAGGAGTGGACGTGTGGCTCAACACGCCGCTGCCGCCGTTCGAGGCTTCTGGCACCAGCGGTATGAAAGCCGCATTCAACGGCGTGCCGAATCTTTCAGTACTCGACGGCTGGTGGATCGAAGGCTGCATCGAGGGTTTGACCGGATGGGCGATCGGCGATCCTGCGGGTATGCCGGATGGCAACGCGCGAGCGCTTTACGACAAACTCGAACAGGTGGTGCTGCCGTTGTATTACAACAGCGACCACAGTGGGTGGATCAGGGTGATGAAGGGCGCGATCAGCAAGAACGCCTCCTACTTCAACAGCCACCGCATGATGCGGCGTTATGCGACTGAGGCGTACTCGCGTTGAGATTCGGTTTGGTGTTGGTGACTTGGTTGGGCGGGTGAAGTTTCGAAGTGAAATATAGCGCCAACTTGTAATAACCTACAGTACTGCTATAGTAATTAAGGCTGCTTAAATTTTCTGGCAGTCGGGAGGATCAATCAGATTTCTTTTTTCACTAACAAAGGAGAATTCACCATGAACTTGTACAAAGTTGTTTTACCCTTCATTCTTTCCCTGTCGATATTAACCATCCCCAGTGCATATGCCGCAGACGATAAAGTGAGTGCCGCGACACGCACGATGGCTGAAATCATGAGTCATCTGAATCACTATCCGAGTGATGCCGAGAAAGACACGCTGAATAAATTGGCGGCTGATGCCACGACTTCCGCTGATGAGAAAACCATCGCTCAGGCGCTGGTCAATCTGAAGCACCAGGTAGCCGATGCCGATAAATCCAAGCTGGATGCGGTTACGAAAGATGCGGCTGCACCCGCTGCAGTGAAAAGTCTGGCGAGCATCCTGCTCAGCCTGAGTCATCATCCGTCCGATGCGGATACCGCCAAGCTGAAGCAGATCGCGAAGTAGTTCATGTCGGCGCAATGGCCTTTTGCTATTGCGCCGACAATCATCCGCCTTACGTGGCGGACTCCTTCCTTAATGCGTCAGCACTAAAGCCGCTTCCTTAGCCAGAATGGCATGCACAACTTTGGTCGGATGTATACCGTCCCAGAATAGAAAGTCATCGGGCGTGTTGCACTTGAATGGCGCAACGTTGGGCGTTACGCACGCTGTCGTCACTTCACGCAGACCAAATGCGGCAGGGTTGGCGGTCAGCTCGCTGAGCTTCTGGTACAGGTCTAGCCTGGTGATCTGAATGCCGGGTAGTCCTGCCGCGCCAAGCAGTAGCGTGTTCAGGTTCTCGTTATACAAAAGCGAAAAATATTCGGCGACTTGCCCGGCGCCAGGGTAGAGGCTATCCATGATGCGCACCGCTGGTACCAGCCGCAAGTTTGGCGCGTTCAGCACCAGGAATTTCCTTGCACCTGCATCATACAGAGTCTGGATGTTTCCGCTCACCGCAGTAAGCGCGGCGTAGATGATGGCACCGCCATCTGTGTGCGCCGCGAAAGCGGACAAGGCATCACGGATATCATTGCCGCCGATCTCTATTACGTATAAAGCTTCAGGCGAAGCTGCACCGGCTACATCGTGCATATAAGCGATCACCTGATTCGTCAGGTTGAAATTGATCCATCATTTCGAGCCCTGGCACCGCCGACTGCGTAGTTGCTTGCGCCGGTATTCGATCCCTGAAAAGCAGGGAGGGCGCTTCCTGCGATACCCGGCATCAGTGCGAGCTGTTCGACCCATGTGGCACCGTTGCTGAAATGATGGCCGCCTGTCGAATATGAAGCACTTGGAACAAGTAACATATCCAGCGTAGCGTAAGGGGGCGTGCTCTCTTGTCCGGTCAGTGCGAAGGCGTTACCGGGATCTGACAAACTGGTTCCGAACACGATGAGTGGCCCGTATGCAGGTTGCGCCATGACCCAGCTCGGTGCCAAATAAGCAAATGTCAAAAAACTAATGAGCGCCCATTTGTTGGTAGATGTTGGTTTCATTTTATTTACCCTCCAATCAGAAATTCAGAAGTCACGTTTGTGTTTCGTTGTCTGCTTTCTACCCCATCAGGAATTTTGTCGGAGTATGGCGAAACTATACTCCAAGTTGTGTAGGTTGGGTGTCACTCCTTCCCTCTTACAGAGGGGGAGAGCGAACCGGGGGGCGACGGGGATGGGGGTAGAAGAGTGGTGAGATCGCCGAGTTTCTACCCTCACCTTAATCTTCCCACTGCAAGGGGGAGGAGACAGCGCACATGGTGTGTTGCTTAGGATGAGCTCATTTACGCGCTAATTAAATCTGTACATTTCAACCCGCTCATCACAGCGCCTTCCAGCGTGGCAGGGTAATCGCCCGCCGTATAGTCACCCGCCAGCAGCAATCGGGGCAGGGCGGTTTGTTGCGAGGGGCGTTGCAGATTGGGTGAACAGCAAAACGTGGCGCGCTTTTCGGCGATGACTTTGAACCATACGGGTTGTTCGGCGATGCCGAATTCTTCGCGCAATTCCACGATTACTTTTTTCGCCAGTTCATCCTGTGGCAATTCCTGATGGATGCCTTCCGCGCTGATCACGGCGGCGAGCAGGCCGTGCTGGTCACTGATGCGTCCCTTGTCGAATAGCCACTGGCTGTAGCGTTGGTGCAAGCCGAGCATGGAATGGGGCAGAGTGATGTGGGAGGGATATTGAAGATACACGGTGTAGATCGGCTGATGTTCCAGGCTGTCGATCCGTGCGACTGTTTCTGTAAGCGCGGCGATCGGGCGCAACAGCTTGGCGGCGACCACAGGCGGCGCGGCGCAGATGACGTGGCTGAATTTATCTGTGCCTCGCGCGGTAATTATTTCAATGCCGTCTTCGAGCGGATGCAGTGCTTCCACACCGCACGCGATGTATACTTTGCCGCCGCGCTGTTCGACATGGTTCGCGGCACGTTGCGGAAACAGCGTGGAGAAGTCGATACGCGGCAGCAGCATGTCGCTGTCGGCGCGCGACTGGTTCAGCGCGTCGCACATCACGTTGAGCAGCACTTGCGCGGAAGCCTTGTGGATAGGGGTGTTCAGCGCGGCGATGCAGAGCGGTTCCCAGAGTTTTTGCACCAGCGCTGAATCTTGTTTGTGATTTGCGAGCAGTTCGGTAACGGTGATGTCGTTGGGTAATTCAAATCGCATACTGCGCAGCGTGAGCATGAAGCGTGCGGCATTCAGGCGTTCACTGAATGACAAGCCTTGTGCGCTAAGCAACGCAACCAAGAGATGGAGAGGGGCAGGCAGGCGCGGTGCTCTAAGTGAGAAATGTTTGTGCAGATCGAGTTGTAGTGGCAGGCGCAGGAAATCCTGTTCGATGTTTCCGCCGACCATTTTTATCATGTGCAAAGTCTGGCGATAGCAGCCCAGCAGCAGGTGCTGGCCGTTGTCGAGTTGAGTGTCGTTGTATGTTACGCCGCGCGCGCGTCCGCCGAGTTGCTGGGCGCTTTCGAATACCGTGACAGCGGTACTGCAATCGGCCAACGCGACTGCGGCGGACATGCCGGCGTAGCCACCGCCAATCACTGCAATGTTATTGTGATGAGTGTTGTTCATTAGTTCATTATTTGTAATGTGTGTGCTACCCCCACCCTAGCCCTCCCCCTGCAAGGGGGAGGGGATGTGAGCTGCTCAATGTGAGCTGTGCTCCGAACCTGTTCCTTCCCCCTTGCAGGGGGAAGGAATCTGTTTTTCTACGAGACTAGCCACGCCTTGAAAGCCAACCATAGTTTGTACCGAGGTGTCAGCGAGACGCGTTCCTTCAGCACATTGCACCCGCTGGCGACGACTTCTTTCAATGTGGCTTGATAGATTGCCGCCATGATCAGGCCGGTGCGCTGTGCCTTGCGGTCCACTGCGGGAAGATGTTCCAGCGCCTGCTGGTAGTAGCGTTGTGCGCGCTCGATCTGAAACGCCATCAGCTTCTGGAAATTCTCAGTTTCCTTCGAATTCAGAATATCCGCAGCGGTCACGCCGAACTGCTGCAATTCGTCCATCGGAATATAGATGCGGTTGCGCCGCGCGTCTTCGCCGACGTCGCGGATGATGTTGGTAAGCTGGAAGGCGATGCCGAGGTCGTGCGCGTATTTCAGTGTCTTGCGGTCGGTGTAGCCGAATATCTCTGCGGCGAGCAGGCCGACCACAGAGGCGACGCGGTAGCAGTACAGTTGCAGCGATTTGAAGTCGGCATAGCGCGTTTGTTCAAGGTCCATCTCCATGCCGTCGATGATTTCGAGCAAGTGTTCTTGTGACAGATTGAATTGCTTCACTATCGTAACCAGTGCTTGTGTGACCGGGTGCTGCGGCTTGCCGCCATAGACGGCTACTACTTCGTTTCGCCACCAGTTGAGCGTGGTGCGCGCAACGTTGGCATCCGAGCACTCGTCCACCACATCGTCAACTTCGCGGCAGAATGCATACAGCGCGGTGATCGCGCGGCGCTTATCCTTGGACAGGAAAAGGAAGCTGTAGTAGAAGCTGGAGCCGCTGGAGGCGGCTTTGTCCTGGCAGTATTGGTTTGGATCCATGTCAGTTTTTGAAATTAATATGGCGCACTGTTGGCAAGCATGACAACCCAGTCGAACGGCTTCAATACCGGGCGCTGGCGGAACATGTCGTACTGTGCGTTTTCCAGTTTATCGAGTATGCGCAATCCGCCCGCGATGATCATGCGCATCTCCAGCCCGATGCGCCCGGTGAGGATGGTGCCCAGTGGCTTTCCCGAGCTCATCATTGCGCGCGCACGATCGACCTGGAACTTCATCAAAGCGCGCCACTCATCATCGGCGATGCCCTGCGCGATCTGCTCTTCGCTGACGCCGTATTGCGTGAGCTCGTCCAGCGGCAGATAGATGCGCCCGATTGAGTAATCTTTTGCGACATCCTGCCAGAAGTTGATGAGCTGCAAGCTGGTGCAGATAGCATCTGAGTAGGCAAGATTGACTGGTGTGGCTTCGCCGTATATATGCAGCAGCAGGTTGCCGACCGGATTGGCGGAGAGGCGGCAATAGTCGATCAGTTCTTCGAAATTGGTGTAACGTTTTTTCACCACGTCCTGCGAGAAAGCATCGAGCAGGTCGTATAGCGGCTGCATCGGTAACGCGTGTTGATGGACTTCCATTGCGAGATTTTCGAACAACGGTGTGTGTGGAGTATTGTTGTCGGTGATGCGCGCCAGTTCGGCGCGGAATTCATCGAGTTGTCTCAGTCGTTTCTCGTTGGGCAGGTCGCCTTCATCGGCGATGTCGTCTGCAGCACGAGCAAAATGGTAGATCGCCGCGACCGGCTTGCGCAGCCGCCTGGGCATCAGAAATGAAGCTACCGGAAAATTTTCGTAATGATCGACCGACGACATCAGAGCAGGTCATTTCTATGCAGCATGAACACAAACTGGTCGCCTGCCGACACATCCAGCCAGGTGAAAGGCAGGTTTGGGTAGGATGCTTCCAGCACATCGCGGTTGTGGCCGATCTCGACGATCAGCACGCCATTTTCGCTGAGGTGTTGCACGGCATGTTTAAGGATGATGCGCGTGGCGTCCAGTCCGTCATGGCCGCTGCCCAGCGCAAGCTTCGGTTCGTGCAGATATTCCTGCGGTAGCGCGCTGACTGATTCTGCATCCACGTAGGGCGGGTTGCTGATGATCAGGTCGTATTGTTTGTTGCTGAGTTTGGTGAATAGATCCGATTCGATCAGGTTTACGCGATCTAGCAGTGCGTAGTCGGCAACGTTGCGTTCCGCGACGGCTAGCGCATCGGGCGACATGTCTACCGCATCCACGTTGGCATAGGGAAAGGCATGGGCAGCAAGGATGGCGAGGCAGCCACTGCCAGTGCATAAGTCCAACACGTTGCCGAGTTCGTCCGGTTCGGCGATCCACGGGCTAAGTTGTTCGAGCAATAATTCAGCGATGAACGAGCGCGGGACGATGACGCGCTCATCCACATAAAAACTAAAGCCACCCAGAAATGCTTCGTGGGTCAGATAGGCGGCAGGGATGCGTTTTTCGACGCGCTGCTGAATGATACTCAACACTTCCGTGTGCTCACTGTCGGTCAGGCGTGCATCGAGAAACGGCTCCAGTCTGTCCAGCGGTAAGTGAAGCGTGCGCAGTATCAGGTATACGGCTTCATCATAGGCATCGTCGCTGCCGTGCCCGAAAAACAGCTTGGCTTGATTGAAGCGGCTTACCGCAAAGCGCAGGAGGTCGCGCACGGTGAGCAGATTTTTTGTGGCCTCTGCAGAATAGTCGCTCATTTGAGCAGCAACAGTTCCAGTGTGCGCTGGTAAGTCAACTTGAGGGGTTCGATGTCGGCGACACCGACGCACTCGTTGAGTTTGTGTATCGTGGCGTTCAAAGGCCCGAACTCGATGACTTGCGGACAGATGTCGGCGATGAAGCGCCCGTCCGACGTGCCGCCGCTGGTGGATAGTTCCGGTGTGACGCCGTAACACTGTTCTATTGCCTTGCTGATCGCGGCGACCAGGCTGCCCTTGGCGGTGAGATACGGCTTGCCGGACAATTCCCATTTCAAGTCGTAGCTTACGTTGTGCTTGTCCAGTATCGCGTGGACTTTATCCTTCAGGCCTTGCTCGGTGCTGGCGGTGGAGAAACGGAAATTGAACAAAATTTCCGCCGTGCCCGGGACAACATTGGTTGCGCCGGTGCCGCTATTCATGTTGGATATCTGCCATGAAGTCGGCGGGAAATATTCATTGCCATTATCCCAGGTGGTAGCGGCAAGTTCGGCGATTGCCGGTGCGGCCATGTGGATGGGATTCTTCACCAGATGCGGATACGCGATGTGACCTTGTATGCCTTTGACGATCAGCGTGCCGGACAGCGAACCGCGCCGTCCGTTCTTGATCATGTCGCCGACCAGCTTGTTCGAGGTGGGTTCGCCGACGATGCAATAGTCGATCGTTTCGCCGCGTGCCCGCAACGCATCCACCACGCGCACCGTGCCGTCGATTGCGACACCTTCTTCGTCGGAGGTGATGAGCAGTGCTATTGAGCCAACGTGCTTCGGGTGCTGCGAAATAAATGCTTCGATCGCGGTGATGAATGCGGCGATGGAAGTCTTCATGTCTGCCGCGCCGCGCCCGTACAGCATCCCGTCGCGTATCGTCGGTTCAAATGGCGGACTGAACCAGGATTCCGGCGGGCCGCTGGGGACGACATCGGTGTGTCCGGCGAACAACACGACCGGATTAGTGGCGCCACGCCGCGCCCAGAAATTATCCACATTGCCGAAGCGCATGCGCTCGATCTTGAAGCCTAGCTTTTTCAAGCGCTCAATGAGAATATCCTGACATCCCGCGTCTTCGGGTGTGAGTGAGCGGCGGGCGATCAATGCCTTCGCAAGTTGCAGTGTTGCGTTGTCGGATTGCGTGGATTTTGGCATGACAATGAATGTAATTACAGATTGAAAATTTTGGAGTATGACGCTTCGTCGAAACCGGCATGCAGTAGCTTGCCGTTTATTTCCAGCAAGGGGCGTTTGATCACGCTGGTCTTTTCCAGCATCAGTGCGAGCGCTCCGGTCGCATCATGGATGCTTTGTTTGCGTTGTTCCGGCAGGCCGCGCCATGTCAGGCCGCTGCGGTTGATCAGCATGGCCCAGTCGGCTTGTTGCAGCCAGGCTTGTGCAGTTGCGGCATCCAGGCCGTTTTTTTTGAAATCGTGGAACTCGACTGCGATGTTACGTTGTTCCAGCCAGTCGCGCGCTTTTTTTACCGTGTTGCAGTTTTGAATTCCATACAATTTCATTTGGGGTTATTCAAGTTGAGCTTGATGCTGTTGAAATCGGCTGACGAACTTTTCTGGGCATCAGATGGAGAGAACACAGGTACTTTTTGGGTATCGGTGCGTTCCGAGAAATCAACCAATGAGGACAAATTGCTCGCTGAATCCGCGTTGAGTAGTGCTTCTTCTTTGGTGATCAGTCCCTTCTTGAAAAGTTTATAGAGGGCCTGCTCGAAAGTTTGCGATCCGGCGGAAACACTCTTTTCGATAGACTCGCGTATCTTGTCGAGTTCATCGTTCTTGATCTGGTCAGCGATCAGCGAAGTGTTCAGCAGTATTTCAACGGCCGGGATCTGCCTTCCATTCACGCCACGCACCAGGCGTTGCGAGATCACCGCGCGCAGGCACATGGACAGGTCGGCCAAAACACCCCTGCGTGACTCGTAAGGGAAAAAATTCACGATACGGTTCAGCGCGTGATAACTGTTGTTGGCATGCAGGGTGGCCAGGCACAAATGTCCGGTCTGGGCAAAGATCAGCGCGTGCTTGAGTGTTTCGCGTTCGCGAACTTCGCCTATCATCAGCACATCGGGTGCCTCGCGCATCCCGCTGGCCAAAGCATTTTCGTATGAGAGGGTGTCGGTTCCGATCTCGCGCTGATTCACGATGGATTTGTCGTGGCTGAAAATATACTCGATGGGTTCTTCGATGGTCAGGATATGGCCGCCAGTTGCTGTGCTGCGATGGACGATCATGGAAGCGAGCGTAGTGGATTTTCCTGAACCAGTTGCGCCAACCACCAGCACCAAGCCGCGTTTTTCCATGACCAGATCTTTTAACAAGTCGGGCAGATGCAGCTCTTCCGAGTTTCCAATCCTGGCTTTGATAAAACGAGCCACGATGGCGGTATCGCCGCGCTGGCGGAACACATTGATGCGGAAGTTACCGATGCCTGAGGCGCTGAACGAGAAATTCAACTCCATCTTCGATTCGAATTCGGCGATCTGTTTCGGAGACATCATTTCGTAGGCGATGCGTTTAACGACATCTGCATCCAGCATTTGTGCATTGACCGGCATCGTGATGCCTTCGATCTTGATGTTGACCGGTGCCCCGACAGAGAAGAACAAGTCGGAAGCATTTTTGCTGGCGGCTAATTGCAGTAATGGCGTAATGATCATCGTGAGCTCCTAAAACATAAAACTGTTGGTAGTCGTTAGTTAAAGCAAAAACCGCGTAGCGACGATACCAACTAACGACTAATAACTAATAACTAACGTCTAACGACTCAAATCCCCCGCAGTAATTCGTTGATGCCAACTTTGGACAACGTCTTGGCATCCACTTTCTTTACAATCACCGCGCAATATAAACTGTAGCTGCCATCTTTGGAAGGCAGGCTGCCGCTGACAACCACAGAGCCGGATGGTACCCGTCCGTAGCTGACCTCGCCAGTTTCGCGATCGTATATCTTGGTGCTTTGTCCGATGAACACGCCCATCGAGATCACGACGTTGTCTTCCAGGATCACGCCTTCGACGATTTCCGAGCGTGCTCCGACGAAGCAATTGTCGCCAATGATGGTCGGGTTGGCCTGCACCGGTTCGAGCACGCCGCCGATACCCACACCGCCGCTCAGGTGCACATTCTTGCCGATCTGTGCGCAGGAGCCGACCGTCGCCCAAGTGTCCACCATCGTGCCTTCGTCGACATATGCGCCGATGTTTACATACGAGGGCATCAGCACCACATTTTTGGCGATGTACGCGCCTCTTCGCGCCGCAGCCGGAGGCACGACACGGAAGCCGCCTTCACGGAAATCACGGCTGTTGTAGTCTGCGAACTTGGAAGGCACCTTGTCGTAGTAGTTGGTGAAGCCGCCCTTGATGAAGGCATTGTCTTCCAGGCGGAACGACAGCAGCACGGCTTTCTTCAGCCATTGGTGCGTCACCCACTCGCCATTGATTTTTTCTGCGACGCGCAGCTTGCCCTGATCCAGTTGGGTGATGACGCTATCGACCGTTTCCTTGAGTTGCGCATCGGCATTGCGCGGGGTGATCTCGGCGCGACGCTCAAAGCTTTGTTCGATGATCTGTTGCAATTGATCCATGATGGGTTCCTTTAAGTTGGTAGTCGTTAGTCGCTAGTCGTTAGTTGTGGTTGTCCGCTACGCGGGTTTTGCTTTAATTAACGACTAACGACTAATAACTAACGACTGAATTTAGCTATGCGCTGTGCTGCTTCCACGGTCTCTTCCGTGCTTGCAACCAGAGCTAGGCGCACAAAGTTTTCACCGGGATTCACGCCATTTACACTGCGCGCCAAATAGCTGCCCGGCAAAACAGTCACATTATAGTCGCGATACAAGGCTTGCGCGAAGGCAGTGTCGGCTATCGGAGTGCGCACCCAGAAGTAAAAGCCCGCATCCGGCATCACGACCGGCAATACCGGCTTGAGTATCTCAACCACCTTGGCAAATTTCTCCGCATACATGCGGCGGTTTTCTGCAACATGAACCTCGTCTTTCCACGCGGCGATGCTGGCGGCTTGTATCGCCGGGTTCATGGCCGAGCCGTGATAGGTGCGATACAGCGCGAATTTCTCGATGACCTTGGCGTCGCCCGCTACAAATCCGGAGCGCATGCCCGGCACGTTGGAACGTTTCGACAAGCTGGAGAATACCACCAGATTTTTATAATCGCTGCGGCCAAGCTGATGTGCGGCTTGCAGCGCGCCTAATGGTTTCTCGGAAAAATAAATCTCGGAATAACATTCATCCGAGGCGATCACCAAACCATATCGGTCTGACATTTCAAACAAGGTTTTCCATTCTGCTAATGGCATCACACGCCCGGTCGGATTGCCCGGCGAACATACGTAAATCAATTGAGCACGTTGCCAGACATCTTCAGGCAGTTGCGCAAAGTTCAACGCGTAGTTGTTATCCGGCAAAGTGTTGAGGAAGTGCGGTGTGGCACCCGACAGGAATGCGGCACCTTCGTAAATCTGGTAAAACGGATTGGGGCAGATCACGACGGGATTGTTTTTCGTGCGGTCGACTACCACCTGAGCAAAGGCGAACAATGCCTCGCGGCTGCCGTTCACCGGCAAGACCTGGGTCTTGGCATCGAGCGGAGGAATGCCATAGCGAGATTCCAGCCAGTTGGCTATCGTACTGCGCAGCGTGTCACTACCGGAGGTTGTGGGATAATTCGCCAGTCCGTCAAGGTTGGCTGACAGCGCGTCGCGGATAAATTGCGGGGTGGCATGTTTCGGTTCGCCTATGGACAGACTGATGGCACGATAATCCGCGTTGGGCTGAACTTCGCGAAATAATGCCGCGAGTTTCTGAAATGGGTAGGGCTGTAGTCTTTGTAAATCTGGGTTCATTTGGGCAGATCCGGATACATATGCTATTCATTAGCGCGTAAAAATTCAGCGCGCATTATACGGGCGCATTTAAAAATTAGGGCCAAGCCAGTGTCATCAAAACAAAAAGTATTGCCGGTTGCCGGAATCCTGAGCGGAGCGCTGGTGTGGGGGTTGATCTGGTATCCCTATCGGGTGTTGCAGGAAGTCGGCGTGACCGGCCCGCTTGCGACGCTGATCACTTATTTGCTGGCGATGATCTGCAGTGCGTTCATGCTGCCGCGCGCGTGGCGCGAACTGCGCTTGTATTATAGAACCAGGGCCGGTTGGTGGGCAGTCGGTCTGGTATTGAGCGCGGGTTGGGCTAATTTTGGTTATGTTCTGGCAATGCTGCACGGCGAAGTGATGCGCGTGTTGCTGTTGTTCTATCTTGCGCCGTTGTGGACGATCCTGTTTTCATATTGGCTGCTGGGTGAACGTCTCAATCGCTATGGCTACTTGGTCATGATGCTGTCTCTCAGCGGTGCAATTATCATGTTGTGGGTGCCGCAACGCGGTTTGCCTCTGCCACAAAACCTTTCCGAATGGATAGGGCTGACAGCAGGCATGAGTTTTGCTCTCTCTAATGTTGTATCACGTCGTGCAGCGCATTTGAGTATAGAGGCGAAATCATACAGCGTGCTGCTTGGCACTATGATATTGACTGTGCCGCTATTGTGGTTGCAAGGTGGGTGGGCGGCTCAACTGTTGACGATTGATGCGCAAACCTGGTTGATACTCGGATTGCTTGGAGTCGCGCTGTGCGCCACCAGTTTTGCCGTGCAATATGGTGTCAGCCATTTATTGTCCAACCGCGCGATGTTGCTTTTTCTGTTCGAGCTGGTGGTGGCAGCCCTTTCTTCGTATTTCCTCGCCAGCGAGGCGATGCAACTGCGCGACTGGGTCGGCGCACTGCTCATTATTTCTGCCAGTTTGCTATCAGGAAGATTTCACGTGGTATCAAAAATATAAAGGAAAGGCGTGCCGTGGAACCATTTTTGGGAATTCAGCAAGTAATCTTGATTAGAATACTTTATTCGAATATTAGAGATGTCTTGTAATATACTGTATCGAACGCAAAAAACATTGACGAGATGCGCAACGCGCTGATTATTTAAAATGAGAAACATTCCTACATCTGCCGAGATCTACAGCCTGTTCGCTAACACGGACTCATGGACGGTTTGGACCAAGGCGGTCGGCATTCTCAGCCGCATCAACCCCGGTTATGACACATCACTGATCAGAACTGTTTTTGACGATGTCATGTGTCTTTTTCGAGGTGAATATCCCGGATACAGTTCTATCAAGACGCTCTACCATGACAAGCCCCACACGCTGGACGTTTTTCTGTGCGCAGTAAGATTGATACACGGAATACATATTTCCGGTACCCATCTGACTGACGAAGAAATGACGCTGATCATGATCGCCGCTCTGATGCACGATATCGGCTATTCACAACTGGACGGCGAACAAGGCGGCACCGGCGCGCAGTATACGCAGACTCATGTCAATCGTGGCATAGCCTTCATGAAGAAATACATCGCCGACAAACAGCTTCCATTGAGCTTTGCGACTACTCTGGCACCCATGATCAGCGGTACTGATCCTGCGCTGAAATTCGCCAAGATCGATTTCCCCAACGAACGCAATCGTCTGCTCGGACAAATCGTTGCCACTGCCGACCTGACCGGGCAAATGGCTGACCGCACCTATCTGGAAAAACTGCTGTTCCTGTATTTGGAGTTCAAGGAAGCAAATTTCGGAAATTACCAGAACACTTACGATCTGTTGCGCCAGACCAAAAAGTTCTACGATGTTACCCGAGAAAAACTTGATGGCCCTTTCGGCATGCTATACATCAATCTGGCTCATCACTTCAAAGACATGCTGGGAGTCGAGAAAGATTTCTATCTGGAATCGATAGAGAAAAACATCGCCTACTTGTCGAAAGTGATCGCGCTCAACGAGGAGGAATACCTTTCCATGCTTAAGCGCGGTGGAATCGTGGAGAAATCCCTAGCTCTGGCTGCACACGGTTGATCTCCGATTCCTCTGGAGTAATCCAGCTGTAACTGCTTTCAGTAATCACGCAGCGAATGATCCAGTCTGTTCACGCCACCGTCACGTCTTTTGCCAGATACACGTCCTGAATCGCATTGAGCAACGCAACGCCATCCTGCATCGGCTTCTGAAACGCCTTGCGTCCGGAGATCAGCCCCATGCCGCCGGCGCGCTTATTGATCACCGCAGTCCGTACTGCCTGCTGCAAATCATTCTTGCCCGACTCACCGCCGGAGTTAATCAGCCCCGCGCGCCCCATGTAGCAGTTTGCCACTTGATAGCGAACCAGGTCGATGGGGTGATCGGTGGTCAGTTCGCTATATACCTTGGGATGGGTCTTGCCGAACTTAATGGCGTTGTAGCCGCCATTGTTCTCGGCCATTTTTTGTTTCACGATGTCAGCGTTGAT
>JANXXH010000144.1 GCA_025350705.1 Gallionella sp. | reverse complement strand
CAAAGAAGTTAATCTCTGGAAGGTACTTGAACCTGGATGGGGATAAGCTGATTTCAAATCGGCACCAAAATATTTTCGTTACAAACCCCGCCGTTATTGAGTTCCGTGGCGGAAATGATTAATTTAACCGGACACTACTGAGTACCCATATACCTTGATTTCTGGCAGCACTTGCTGAAGATTTAAATGATGCAAAAGTATTCTGAAGTCAGCGAAGAAGCGATGTACACGCAAGAGGACAAATTGCACAAGGATTTGTTGATCTTTGCCTGCGCCTTCATGAATCTGGCCGTGGTGATGTGGCTGGCGATCTACTGGATAATGGGGCTGCATTTCTCAGCCAATATTCCCGTGCTTTACCAGGTGATTTCGGTTGCCTCGCTGGTGCACTTTTTCAGAACCAAGAAGTTTGAAATATTTCGTTTTGTGCAGTTGAGTTTATTCCTGTTTGTCCCGTTCATCATGCAATGGAGCATCGGTAGCTCTGTCACTGCCAGTGGTGTGATGCTTTGGGCTTTGCTTGCGCCGATTGGCGCGCTGGTGGTTTCAGGCTGGCGAGAGTCCGTTCCCTGGTTCATCGCGTACATGGTGATGACGGTGGTGTCCGGATCTTTTGATTACTATCTTGGTGCAACGGATAGCAGCGGCATGTCAATGAAGACTATCGGCTTCTTCTTCGCACTCAATTTTGCCGTCATGTCTTCCATCGTGTATTTTCTGATGCGCTACTTTGTCGTGGAGATGGACAAGATCAAAAACCAGCTTGATCAGCAGCACCAATTATTGGCCGAAGAGCAAAAGAAATCCGAGCGCGTGCTGCTTAATGTGTTGCCAAGCAGTATTGCGCAACGACTGAAGAATCACCAGGGGCTGATCGCTGATGGGTATGCGGATGTGACGGTGATGTTTGCCGACCTGGTGAATTTCACGCAATTGACCGAATCGCTTTCCCCGGAACAAATGGTCGGTTTGCTGAACACTATTTTTTCCGGTTTTGATGAGCTGTGTGAAAAATATGGCGTGGAAAAGATCAAGACGATAGGCGACGCCTATATGGCAGTGGGCGGTCTGAATAGCAACAGGGTTGATTACACCGGCGATATCGCCGACTTGTCGCTGGAAATGCGCAAATTTGTGGTTAATCATCCTGAGCTGTCAAAATATGGTCTGGGCATACATACCGGTATAGCAACCGGCCCTGTGGTTGCCGGTGTGATCGGCACCAAACGCTTTCTCTATGATCTGTGGGGCGACACGGTGAACATCGCCAGCCGCCTGACCGATGAGGCGGTGCAGGATGTGATCCAGGTGGACAAAACGACTTACAACCGGATTCGCAATGGCTACGCTTTCGAGCCGCCCGCCACTATACATTTCAAGGGCAAGGGCGAGATGGTCATGTATCGCCTTACTGCAAAATTGAAGGCCGATACATCGGGCCTATCCAGTTCAATAGGAAAGTTACGCATAGTCCCCCCCTCAAGCATCTCCGAATAGTTTTACCCATAACGCCTTGCATGAGGCGGTTTCTATTTCGCCTTGTGCTATACGGCATGGCGTCATATTGTTCAATCGCATCCGGTGCTGCGTCTGGCGCAACTGGCGATACAGCGTGCGGGTCTGTTCGGTGAGTTCAACCGGGATCAAGCCAAACTCGCCTGCGAGTCGGAGCAGCGCCAGGTTACCGGCGTTGGCGGTCAATTGCGGGTATAGATGCGCGTAGGCCAGTACCAGATATTGCACGATGAATTCGATGTCCACCATGCCGCCGCTGTCATGTTTGATATCGAACAGGCCGCTGTCGTTAGGGTGGCCGTCGTGCATCTTCTGGCGCATGTCTAAAATTTCCTTGCGCAGAGTTGCCAGGTCGCGCGGCTGACAAAGTACTTGCTGGCGGATTCTTTCGAAGGCTGCGCCGACTTGAGCATCGCCCGCGCTGAAGCGTGCGCGCGTCAAAGCCTGATGTTCCCAGACCCATGCCTCTTTCTGCTGGTATACGGCAAATGCAGCGATCGAACTCACCAGCAGGCCGCTCGCACCGTTCGGGCGCAGGCGCAGATCGGTCTCATACAAACGTCCCGATGAAGTGTAGCTGCTCAACATCGTATTGATGCGTTGCGCCAGTCGCGCATAGTTTTCCTGGGCATCGGGATGATCGTCGTCATACAAGAAGATCAGGTCGAGATCAGAAGCATATCCCAGCTCCCTGCCGCCCAGCTTGCCGTAGGCAATGATGGCGAAACTTGGAACTTCGCAATGGCGCTTGCGCGCGGTCGCCCAGCTCAGTCTAAGCACGTGGCGCAGCAGCAGGTTAGCCAAGTCGCTCAGGTGATCGCTGAGTTTCTCCAGCGGCAGCAAGCCTTGCAGATCCATCGCCAGCAGATAAAAAATTTGCTCTTGTTGCGCATGATGCAATACATCCAGTTGCTGCTCTGGATCTCCTGCGCAGTCGTCGAGGCGAGCTTGCAGGTTGAGGTCGATCTGTTGCCATTCAGGCGGCTGATACATCTCGCGCGCATCCAGCAATTCGTCGAGCAACGCGGGGTGAAGTGTCAAATATTCACTGGCCCAACTGCTTGCGGCGATCAGCGCGGTCAGGCGTTGCAAGGCTTGCGGATATTCGGCGAGAAAGGCGAGGTAGGCGGCGCGGCGGCTGATGCTTTCCAACAAGGTCAGCAATCTGGACAGTGTCGCATCGGGATTGTCGTGTTGCGCGCTCAAGGTGATGAACTGCGGGATCAGCTTGTCCAGCCGCTGCTTGCTGAGTTCGGGCAATTGCCGGTAACGGCTACTGTCGCGCAATTGCATCAGGCGTTGTGCGCTGTCTGTTGCGGTGCGATAACTGAGCTTATCGAGGAGGGAGTGCAATTCGTCGGCGGTGATTTCCTCGCGCCACAAATGAGCATCGCTCTGAACTTCTGTCTGTGTACCGAAAATCTGTTCGAACTGCTGGCTGACCAGTGTGCGATGGCGATCAAGCTCTTTCAGAAAATCCATGTAGTTATCGTAGTTCATCACATCGGCGATGATCTGCTGGTCTTCCGCTTTCTCAGGTAACTCCTGGGTTTGCTGGTCATCCAGGTATTGCAGGCGGTGTTCCAGATTGCGCAGGAACACATAGGCGGCATCCAGGTCGGCGACGACCTGTGTCCCGAGTTGTCCATTTGCGGCGAGCACCTGCAAAATGCGCCGGGTCGGGAGCAACCTCAGCCTGGCGTCTTGCCCGCCGCGTATCAGCTGGAACACCTGAGCGGTGAACTCGATCTCGCGGATTCCGCCTGGGCCGAGCTTGATGTTGTTAAGACGGTCGCGACGTTGCACTTCCTGGCGGATCTGCGCGTGCAGTTTGCGCATCGAATCGATGGCACCGAAATCGAGGTATTTGCGGAACACGAACGGCTGCACCAGTTGCATTAATACAGTGCTTTGTAGGTTTTCTGCTGGCGCCACAACCCGCGCCTTGATCCATGCATAACGCTCCCATTCGCGTCCCTGACTGACCAAGTATTCTTCCAATGCGGCAAAGCTGGTCACCAGCGCACCGCTGTCGCCATAGGGGCGCAACCGCATGTCCACGCGGAACACATAGCCGTCGGCGGTGAGTTCGTTGATCAGGGTGATCAGGCGTCGGCCCAGTCGAGTGAAGAACTCATGGTTGCTCAAGCTCTGCGGGCCGTTGGTTTGCCCGTCTTCGGGGTAGACAAAGATCAAGTCGATGTCGGAAGAGACATTTAGTTCTTCGCCGCCCAGCTTTCCCATGCCAACGATCAGCAATTCCTGTCCTGTTCCGCTCAATTCGCCGATCGGGCTGCCGAATTGCTGCTGCAAGGTTTGCATCAAGCAGGTTTGCGCATGCTGCACGCAAATCTCAGCCAGCGCGGTCATGGTCTGCATCACTTCGTTCAGATCTGCCAGCCCGTTGAGGTCGCGCAGGATCAGCTTGATCATCACCTGTTTGCGCAAGCGGCGCACGGCCCGCGCCAGTTCGGTTTCAGAAACAAACAAGCCTGTCGCGGTAGCGACTCGATTGCTCCCTCCCTCGCTTGCGGGGGAGGGTTGGGGAGGGGGAACGTTTTGTTGCAACAAAACCTGCATTTCCGTGCGGCTGCAAGGCGTGGTGTGGTTTTCTTGTAGCCAATTCAGCAGCGACTGGTCTGTTTCCAGTATTTGCCTGGCATAACGGCTGCAGTGCAGCGTCTTTTGCAGTAGGGAGGCGAAAGTCATGAGCGGGGAGTTTACGATATTCACGGGCTCCTTAAGTTAGAATACGCATTGTCTTCCAAAATATGAATTTTGGGCACTCAATTGCGGCGCGTTTGCGTCTTGGGTTATTCAATGTTGAATTCTCTTCCTGTCCGTTTGCTTTGGCACAGCTTGAACTGGGTGACCCGACTCGCCATCGTTGTGTCGGCGGTTGCAGCTGTGATGATTGCGTTTGGCATCATCGTGCTGCGCTACTGGCTATTGCCGGATATCGAACAATATCATGACAGGATCACCTCCTCCTTGGCAGGAGCGATAGGCAACCCGGTCACCATCGGCATGATACGGAGTGATTGGCAAGGCTTTCTGCCGCATCTGAATTTTACCGACGTACGCATTCTGAATGAGCAGCGGCAACCTGTATTGGCGCTGCAACGCATTGTTGGCAGCGTTTCGTGGATGTCTCTTTTTACCGCCGAACTTCGGTTGGCCACCCTGGAGATCGATCAGCCGGAGTTGCTGATACGCCGGGATGTGCAGGGAAATGTTTTTATCGGTGGTTTGGCATTTTCTAAAAAGGGTGGCGATAGCAATTTGGCCGATTGGTTGTTGCATCAGTCGAGTATGGTGGTGCGCGACGCACATATCATTTGGACAGACGAGAAGCGCAATGCACCGCCTCTAGTATTGAAAAAAGTTAATCTGCGCGCCGATAGTTTTTTCAATCAACATGGTTTTGCCTTGCGTGCGATGCCACCAAGTGAACTGTCTACCCCGCTTGATGTGCGTGGTGACTTTCACGGGGATAGTTTTGATAACTTGGAAAAATGGTATGGTCAGATATTTACTCAGCTTGATTACACGGATGTAACGGCTTGGCGGCCATGGCTTGATTTGCCCGGTGAATTTAGTCGCGGCCGAGGCGCGCTACGCGGTTGGTTAGGTATCAAGGATGGCAAGGTGTCACAGATCACTGCTGATCTGGACTTGCATGATGTGGTCACCAAACTTGCGAAAGATGTTCCAGAAATGGTGTTGATCAAGTTGCGCGGTCGCGCTGCATGGCAAGACATACCCGGCGGCTTTGAAGTTTCCACCGAGCATTTGTCGATGCGATTGCAAAACGGTATCGAACTTCAACCCACAGACATTTATTTCCGCAACATCAATACAAGCAATAATCAGCCCGTCAGCGGTGCAATACGCGCCAATCTGGTGCGGTTGGAACGTCTGGCCGACTTGGCAAAATTCTTGCCGATGGAAGCCGATCTTCGAGCGCATCTGGATGCGTATGCGCCAAGGGGAACAGTGTCCAATTTGGATGTGAAATGGCAAGGCTCTCCAAATAATCCGGATAGCTACAAACTCAAAGGGCATTTTGAGAATCTTGCAGTAAAACAAGTCGGTAAAATGCCCGGATTTTCCGGTTTGACTGCGAATGTTGATGGCAACGAAACGAGTGGCAGGCTTAGTATAAATTCTCGCCGCTTGACTGTGGATGCGCCAGGTGTGATGCGTGAGCCGCTATTCTTTGCAACTTTGACCGGGCAGACGGGTTGGCGGCGTGAGGACGGTGAATTGTCTATCAATGTCGATAATATCGCAGTCGCCAACGACGACCTGGCTGGCAATGTGCATGGCAGTTATCACACACAGGCCGACACCTTGGGAGTGTTGGATTTAACGGCAAGTTTGACGCGCGGCGATATCAAACGCGCTGCCAGATATACCCCGCTGATCGCGTTGAACAAGGATGGCAATAACTGGTTGAATAGTGCGCTGCTGGCGGGGCACACAGAAGATTTTCATCTCCGTATCAAAGGTAACCTGAGCGACTTCCCGCCGGGCGATAGCAAAGATGTGTTATTTGAAATCGGCGGCCATACCAAGGATGCAGTGCTGGAATTCGACAAAAGTTGGCCGCGCATCGAAAACATCTCCTGCGAGTTATTGATACGCGGTAAAAAACTCGAAGTGAAGTCACCATCAGCAACCATATTCGGTACGCGCTTGCATAACGTAACGGTCACTTTACCGGACATGTTGAACAAGGACTTGGCGCTGGAAATAAAGGGTGAGGCTGCGGCTGCGAGCAATTCATTTTTAGAATTTGTCCAGAAAAGCCCGGTGCGCGGTTATATAGACGGCTTCACTGATGGTGTCACCGCCAGCGGCAATGGGCATCTGGATTTGTTCGCGCACATTCCGCTATTGGGTAGCAAACCGGTAAAAGTATTCGGGACGTTCACAGTGCAGGATAATGATATCGACCTGGGTGAAGGTGTACCTTTGATGCGCAACACTCGCGGTGCTTTGTCGTTCACTGAATCAGGCATGCAGGCCAGCGATGTATCGGCAGAAATACTGGGTGGGGCCGCTATCATTAATGTGCAGACTGCCGAGGGCGGAACTGTGCATGCCACCCTTAAAGGGCGCAGCAACGTCGATGTTTTGCGCATGACCGAGCCACTTCCGCTACTTAATTATTTGCATGGCGGTGCGATCTGGGACGCCGATATTAGCGTTGTAAAAAAATCCGCGCAGATCATCATTAATTCCAATTTGCAGGGAATCAGTTCCAGTTTGCCGCAACCCTTCTCAAAAAGGGCTGATGAAGTGATGACGTTGCATGTGGAAAAGAATCCTGTCCTGACCCCTTCGACTTCGCCCAGGAAAGACTCGTCGAAGAGGACGGTTTCTGGCAAACCCTGTCAGGAGCCTTGCACCAAGGTGGAAAGCCCGGTTGTCGATGGTCAAGACTTCATTACTGCTCATCTCGGTAATCTGGTCAGTGCTCGACTGGTGCGCCGCAATGAAAACGGTGCGATGCTCATCAAACGCGGCACGGTCAATTTTGGTGCCCAAGACAAGTCGCTGGAGTCAAAAAAATCACAGGATTTATCACGCGGCAAGGATGGCGTATGGTTGGTCGGCAGCTTGCCCGTGCTGTCGGTACAAGGCTGGGAGGGTTTGATAAGTGGTGCGGGGAATGCCGGAGCCGGAGTATCGGGCCCGGTGTTGCCAATCGCCGGGATCAATCTGCACGTTGATAAATCAACCGGTTATGGGCAGAGCATCAGCAACTTGCATATTGATGCAGCCAAGCGTGGTGAAGGATTGGCCGCGCAGTTGTCCAGCAGTGCGCTGAGCGGTGAAGTGGTATGGCTGCCGCATGGATATGAAACGAGCAGCATGTTTCGTGTACATTTAAGCAATCTGCTATTGATGGGTGACGAACAACCTTTGCCTTCGACAGAACCCGTCAAACCCACTCTCCCAGACAAAATCGAACAAGTTGGCAAGGCTCATCCCAACGCACTTCCCGCTGTGGAAATTGCGATTGAGAATCTGCAATCAAAAGGCAAACAAATTGGCCGCTTTGAACTGATTGGACATCCGGAAGGCAAGAACTGGCGATTGCGCCGCCTGAACATCACCAATCCCGATGGCAGTTTGGTGGGAGATGGAGTTTGGAGCGATACAGAAGGAAAACAGCAAACTCAAGTTAATCTGGCGCTGGATATCAGCGATGCAGGCAAAGTTCTGGGGCGATCCGGTTATCCCAATACCGTCAAGGGGGGAAGCGGCAGGCTGGCTGCTAATTTGACATGGAGTGGTCCGCCGGATGAATTCAGTCTCGCAACTTTGAATGGCACACTCAAGCTGGATGCCAGCAAAGGCCAGTTCCTGAAAATGGATCCGGGTGCTGGAAAATTGCTCAGCATCCTCAGTATGCAAGCTTTACCCAAGCACATTACTACCTTGGACTTTACGGATGTATTTAGCAAGGGTTTTCAATTTGACAACATCATTGGCGAAGCGGTCATTAAAAATGGAGTGATGGATACCCAGGAGTTCCATATTTATGGTTCGGCTGCCAAAGTGGCATTGAAAGGCAGCGTGGATTTGAATCGCGAGACCCAGAATCTGAACGTTAAAATCTTTCCGGCCGTAGGCGATAGTGTATCCCTGCTTGCCGTATTCGCCATCAATCCGGCAGCGGGGATTGCCGGACTTATCGCCAGCACATTATTGGACAATCCGCTCGATAAGTTGGTGTCATTTGAATACAATGTCAGCGGGACATGGAGCGACCCCAGCGTGGTCAAGGTTGGCGGTGCACCAGCTCAGACTAAAGAGGGTCCCAAAGAGAATACAGGCAAATGAAAAAAATTCGAGCAGATAGGAAAGAAAATTATGTCAGTAGGTGACTCCACACAAAAACGAATTGCCGCGCAAGTCAACGCTTTCAAGGTGGCCGCCATTCAGATGGCATCCGGCCCGAATGTCGCGGGCAACCTCAGCGAGGCGCGCCGCCTCATCGCAAAAGCGGTCGAGCAGGGCGCGCGACTGGTGGTGTTGCCGGAATTTTTCGCCATCATGGGTATGACCGACCAGGACAAAGTCCAGGTGCGCGAACAGCCTGGTCAGGGGCCGATCCAATCGTTCCTCTGCGAAACTGCCCGCAAGCACAAAATCTGGCTGGTGGGCGGGTCTATCCCGATGGTGGCCAGTGTGCCAGGCAAGGTCAGGAATACTTGCCTGGTGTTCGACGAGCGCGGCGAACAAGTGGCGCGCTACGACAAGATACATCTGTTCAATCTGGAATTGGGCAACGAAAATTATCATGAGGCCAAGACCATCGAACCAGGTAACGAGGTCGTGGTGGTGGACAGCCCGTTTGGGCGCATCGGATTGGCTGTGTGCTACGACCTGCGCTTCCCCGAATTATTCCGCTCAATGAAAGATGTGGACATCATCGTGCTACCCTCGGCATTCACCGAGACCACCGGCAAGATGCATTGGGAGGTGCTGGTGCGCGCGCGCGCCATCGAAAATCTGGCTTATGTGATCGCCTCCGCGCAGGGCGGCTATCACGTCAACGGACGCGAGACGCATGGCAACAGCATGATCGTCGATCCATGGGGACGCGTACTGGACCGTTTGCCTCGAGGTTCCGGTGTGGTGGTTGCCGACGTGAATCCATCCTATCAGGCCAGTTTGCGCTCCAGTCTGCCTGCGCTGACGCACCGTATCCTGTTCAGTTGCGAATGATGGCTATCCCACAACAAAAACCTTCTTTCGATACGCTGTATGCCACAGCGCAGGAATGGTTGTTCCTGCCTCATTCCATCGAATCGGACAACATCGAAAAGATATTCGCCAGTATGATGGCGCACCAACTCGATTACGCCGACCTGTATTTCCAATACAGCCGCGCCGAGAGTTGGTCGCTGGAAGAAGGCATCGTGAAATCAGGCAGCTTCAACATCGATCAGGGTGTCGGCGTGCGCGCGGTCAGCGGCGAGAAAACCGCCTTCGCCTATTCCGATGACATCAGCATGAATGCGCTTGAAAGTGCGGCGAAAGCCACGCGCGCGATCGCCCGGCAGGGCGGCACGCAGTCTGTGCCTATAATCCATCACGGTTCGCGGCGCGCAATCTATCTGCCGCATGATCCGATTGCCAGCCTCAAGGATGCCGACAAAGTCGCGCTGCTGGAACGCCTGGAAGGCTATGCTCGCGCGCTCGATCCGCGCGTGGCGCAGGTAATGGCGGGACTGGCCGGAGAATATGAAGTGGTGATGGTGGCGCGCAGCGACGGTTTGATGAATGCCGACATTCGTCCGCTGGTGCGGCTGTCGGTCACGGTCATCATCGAAAGCAACGGCAAGCGCGAACAGGGTTCGGCAGGGGGCGGCGGTCGTTTCGATTACGATTATTTCACCGATGCAATATTGCGCGATTACGCCGCCAAGGCGGTACATCAGGCTGTGGTTAATCTGGATGCTGCACCTGCTCCGGCAGGCAACATGACCGTGGTGTTGGGCAACGGCTGGCCGGGCATCCTGCTGCACGAGGCGATCGGCCACGGCCTGGAAGGCGACTTCAACCGCAAGGGCAGCTCGGCATTTTCCGGTCGCATCGGCGAGTGCGTCGCGTCGGAAGGTGTGACCGTGGTGGATGACGGCACGATGGCAAGACGGCGCGGCTCGTTGCAGATGGACGACGAGGGTAATCCATCACAATGCACGACACTGATCGAGAATGGCATCCTTAAAGGCTATTTACAGGACACCCTCAATGCGCGGCTGATGGGCGTGGCTTCCACAGGCAATGCACGGCGCGAATCTTACGCGCACCTGCCGATGCCGCGCATGACCAACACTTACATGCTCAACGGCAACAGAGACCCGAAAGAGATTATCGCCTCGGTGAAGCATGGTCTGTACGCAGTGAATTTTGGCGGAGGACAGGTTGACATCACCAGCGGCAAATTCGTGTTCTCGACTTCTGAAGCCTACATGATCGAAGACGGCAAGATCACACACCCGGTGAAAGGCGCGACCCTGATCGGCAACGGCCCGGACGTGTTGACGCGCATCTCGATGATAGGTAACGATATGGCGCTCGATTCCGGTGTCGGCACTTGCGGCAAAGAGGGACAGAGCGTGCCGGTCGGCGTCGGGCAACCGACGGTGAGGATAGATGGGCTGACAGTGGGCGGGACGGCTTAGAACATAGTGAAGTCTACAGTTAGCTGTCCAGGGTAAGCATGAGTAAAGGTCTTACATCGTTCAGGGCGTTGGCTTTTTTTGCCATTTTTTTATATCACGTAAACCCCGGCCCCGGCTATCTCGGCCTTCAAGCGGGTTATCTTGGCGTCCAGGCATTTTTTGTCTTGTCCGGATTCTTGCTGACTCCCATATTGATAGACATGCAGGCCAACTTGAACAAGAAGGATTTCTTTATTCATTTTTATGGCCGGCGCGCGCTCAGGATATTTCCGCTCTACTATTCATACCTTCTGATAGTTGCAATCGTATCGTTTCTGGCGATATCCCTGTATGGACATGCCAGGATAATTCCTCTGGATAGATTCATCGAGCAATTACCCTGGACGATGACATATACCTACGATTTTTATCATGCAAGCAATTCTTTCGAGCTTACACCATTTGCTACTCACTTCTGGTCATTGGCGGTAGAGGAGCAGTTCTATCTGGTGTGGCCATTGGCGATATTTTTTATTCCTGCTCAATACCTGAAGAGGTTTTTATTGTTGGTGATCCTGGCTGGGCCATTGATGCGTTTTTTATCGGCGATGATTCTGGATGCGCACATACTCCCAACGCTTGGACAAACCGATCTTGCTATTTACATCTTGCCTTTTTCACATGTCGATGCTTTTGCAATAGGGGGCTACTTTGCTTTGTATGAAAAAAGCCGGTCGAATTATCTGGTGTGGCTATCCATATTGTCCGTGGTCGCACTGGGCATGGTGACGAATTGGTTATCAGGAAGGGAGTTTCAATGGGATCAGCTTGGTTATGGGCCCTTTATGAAGGATTCTTATAAATTTGTCTGGGGATATTCGGCCGTGAATCTGGTGTTCGCCTATGTGCTGGTGCATGTCAGGGATAAGACCTTTATTCCAGGATTATTAGAAAATCGCTTGTTGGTTTATCTCGGTACCATTAGCTACGGCCTGTATGTGTTTCATTTTCCGGTTCTGTGGGTAGTATATTCAACGATGTACAAATTCCCGATAATCGTGCAAATATCAACAACGCTTTTGATTACCGTCATCATTAGCATGCTTAGTTACGAGTTGATGGAAAAACGATTCATCGATTTGAAAGTTAAATACTTTGCCAGGGCATCGGCCAATCGCGCGACATAACCACCTAAAGGGCAACTGGTTCCCCTGATTTGTAGAGGGTGGATAATTTCGCTAATGCTGGAGAAAATTAATGTAAGTCAAAGACAGCAATGGCAACTTGCTCAAAGAGGGCGATTCGGTACAGGTCATTAAAGACTTGAAGGTGAAAGGTTCATCCGTCACTTTGAAAAGAGGCACTGTGATCAAAAATATTCGCATCGGAGATGGCGATGAGGCCGTCGAGGGCAATTCCGACAAGGTGAAAGGCCTGCGGCTGAAACCGGAATTCTTGAAAAAGGTTTAAGGGCGTTTAAAGCAGCGGTGCTCCCCGGGGTGTTCACGCGCATTCCTTTAGGCAAGCGTAAACATACGGCGGATAACGCCTACGGCTCATCCGCCCTACGGTATAATTCGCGTCCATGAAAATCCTGCGCGGTCTCTATTCCCCTGATGCACAGCCTGTTGCATTGACCATAGGTAATTTTGATGGCGTGCATCTGGGCCATCAGGCATTGCTGAACGAGTTGCTGGCCGCAGGGAAATTGCTGGGATTGCCTACAGCGGTGATGATCTTCGAGCCGCATCCGCGCGAATATTTTACGCCGCAGCAAGCTCCGGTCCGGCTGACCAGTTTGCGCGAAAAGCTGGAGCTGTTTGCCGCGCTGGGCATGGATCGTGTGCATGTGTGCCGTTTCAATGCGCATTTTGCGCAGATGGACGCGGAACAGTTTATTAACGTGCTGCATGAAAAGTTGTTTGCCAGATACGTATTGATCGGCGATGACTTTCGCTTTGGCAGCGGGCGCGGCGGCGATTTTGCGCTGATGGAAATGATCGGCGCGAAGCATGGCTTTAATGTGCAGGCGGTACACAGCGTCAAGCAAGACGGCGTGCGTGTGTCCAGCACGGCGGTCCGCGCGGCTTTGGCGGCTGGGCAGATGCGCGCCGCGCAGAGTTATCTGGGCAGGCATTACAGTATCAGCGGGCGTGTGGTGCATGGCGACGGGATGGGAAAAAAGATAGGTTTTCCCACTGCGAATATCCAGTTGAAGCACAACCGTCCGCCGTTGTCCGGCATTTACGTGGTGAACGCGCATGCCGAGGATTTGGGCGTGCTGCAGGGCGTAGCCAGCCTGGGCGTGCGTCCGACAGTGAAGCATGATGGCAAGCCTGTTTTAGAGGTTCATCTGTTCGAATTCTCACAACAGATTTATGGCAAACATCTGCGCGTGGAGTTTTTGCAAAAGCTGCGCGACGAAGAAAAATATCCCGATGTGGAAACGCTTACGCGGCACATTGCGTTGGACGTGGAAAATGCAAAAAAATGGTTCGATCAACATGACTGAAGAAAAAAAGAAATACCCGCTGAATTTACCCGACACGAAGTTCCCGATGCGCGGCGACCTCGCCAAGCGCGAGCCGCAAATGGTGGCGCGCTGGCTGGCGCAACAACGTTATCAAAAGATCCGTGCGGCCAAGCTGGGCAAGCCCGTGTTCATCCTGCACGACGGCCCGCCGTATGCGAACGGCGACATCCACATCGGACACGCGGTGAACAAGATACTCAAGGACATCATCGTCAAGAGCAAGACGCTGGCAGGCTTCGATGCGCCTTATGTACCGGGCTGGGATTGCCACGGCCTGCCGATCGAATTACAGGTGGAGAAGAAGCACGGCAAGGCGATCCCTCCGTCACAGTTCCGCGAACTGTGCCGTGCCTATGCCAAGGAACAGATCGCCCGGCAGAAGCAAGACTTCATCCGCCTCGGCGTATTGGGCGACTGGGATCATCCCTACCTGACGATGGATTTCAAGACTGAGGCCGACATCATCCGCGCGCTTGGCAGTATCTATCAGCGCGGCTATTTGTATCAGGGCTACAAGCCGGTGAACTGGTGTCTGGATTGCCAGTCTGCTTTGGCCGAAGCGGAAGTGGAACATGAGGACAAGGTTTCGCAGGCGATCGATGTGGGTTTCGAGGTGAAGGACAAGAAAGCTTTGGGCAAAGCTTTTGGCGTTTCGCTACCGGGCGATGCCAAGGTGTATGCAGTGATCTGGACGACTACGCCGTGGACCTTGCCCGCGAACCAAGCGGTTTGTGTACACCCCGAGTTGCAATATGATTTGATCAAAACGCCCAAGGGCTATCTGATACTCGCATACGATCTGGCAACTCAGTGTCTGGCGCGTTATCAGTTGGGTGGCAGCAATGAGAGAGGCGACGGAATGGCAGCGAGCTGCAAGGGCTCTGCACTGGAAGGGGTGCTGTTGCAGCACCCGTTCTACGAGCGCAACGTACCGATCATTTGTGGCGACCATGTCACGCTCGAAGCGGGTACCGGCCTGGTGCACACCGCCCCGGCGCACGGCCTGGACGATTATGCCGTCGGACAGAAATATAATCTGCCGACGGACAATCCAGTCGGCGACGATGGTAAGTTTTTTGCGAACCTGCCGCTGGTCGGGGGCATGTTTGTCTGGAAAGCCAACGATGTGGTGATTGCCGCGCTGCAAACCAGCGGGCATCTGCTGCACATGGAAAAAGTGCAGCACAGCTACCCGCATTGCTGGCGGCACAAGACCCCGATCATCTTCCGTTCCACGCCGCAGTGGTTTATCGGCATGGATAAC
The DNA here is from genome assembly GCA_025350705.1 of Gallionella sp. GTDB lineage: Bacteria > Pseudomonadota > Gammaproteobacteria > Burkholderiales > Gallionellaceae > Gallionella. The sequence continues at coordinate 5,363 of JANXXH010000144.1, read as the reverse complement.
GTTGCGCCTGGCGCGACTACCGATACTGAAAATCTGGTGCAGGAAAAACGTTCGCATTCTGGCAAGCCTGAAAAACGCGATGGCGTATCTCTGCGCGATCTGGCGAACAAGGCGGTCGAGCAGACTGAGTTCTTCCCAAGCTGGGGACGCGCCCGCCTGGAAGCGATGATCAAGAATCGCCCCGACTGGTGCGTGTCGCGTCAGCGCAACTGGGGTGTGCCTATGCCTTTCTTTATGCATAAGGAAACCGGAGAGCTGCATTCGCGCACGATGGAATTGCTCGAGCAGGTTGCCAAGCTGGTCGAGCGCGACGGCATCGAGGCATGGTTCAGCCTGAACTCGGTCGACTTGTTGGGTGCAGAGGCAGAGCACTATAAAAAGCTCACACATACGCTGGACGTGTGGTTCGACTCAGGGGTCACACACGCATCTGTGTTGGAGCGCCGCGTGGAATTACATTCGCCTGCTGATCTTTATCTGGAAGGCTCCGACCAACATCGAGGCTGGTTTCAGTCATCGTTGCTGACCGGCTGCGCGATCAATGGCCGCGCGCCTTATAAAGCTTTGCTCACGCATGGCTTTGTGGTCGACGGTAGCGGCCACAAGATGTCGAAGTCCAAGGGCAACGTGATTGCGCCGCAGAAGATCTTCGACACGCTCGGTGCCGACATTTTGCGTCTGTGGACTGCCTCGACTGATTACTCCGGCGAGCTGACCATTTCCGATGAGATTTTAAAACGCGTGGTGGAAAGCTATCGCCGCATCCGCAACACCTTGCGCTTTCTGCTGGCCAACATCGCCGATTATGAGCATGCCAATCACGCGTTGCCCGTTGAGCAATGGCTTGAGATCGACCGCTATGCAGTGGAAGTAACCAGAGCATTGGAGAGTGAAGTGTGCTTCTATTATGAACGTTATGAATTCCATTCAGTAGCGCAGGCATTGCAATCATTCTGTTCGGAAGAATTGGGCAGTTTTTATCTAGATATTTTGAAAGACCGGCTATACACAGCCGGTGAAAATTCCGTTGCACGTCGTTCTGCACAGAATGCTCTATATCACATCACTCACAGCTTGGTACGATTGATGGCGCCAATTCTCAGCTTTACTGCAGAAGAAGTGTGGGAGACGTTGACTGGCAAGCAAGATGTTAGTGTGTTTGAGCAGAAATGGTATGGCGCGTCAGATTTACGTGCGCTTGGAGAGATTAAATTAGGTCAGCATGACTCCGCGTGGGTTGAGCAATGGAGATGGATTCGACTTTGGCGAACTCGTGTTAACAAGCGTCTTGAGGAGGTTCGTGCTGATGGGAGGATAGGCTCCGCCCTGCAGGCGGAAGTTGATATTTACGCGATGGGAGAAGGCTACGAATCGCTCGCTTGCTTGGGGGATGATTTACGCCTTGTGATGATCACCTCGCGCGCCACTGTGCATCGTGTCGCGACGGAAGCAGAGCAGCGTATCGTAGTAACGCCCAGCACCCACACCAAATGCGAGCGCTGCTGGCATTACCGCGCAGACGTGGGCAGTGACCCCATTCATCCAACATTGTGCGGTCGTTGCGTGAGCAATCTGTATGGCAGCGGCGAGGCACGAAAATATGCTTAATCGCTGGTTAGGTATCTCGGCGCTGGTCATCGTCCTCGACCAATTGAGCAAGGCATGGATCACCAGCCACTTTGCCTTCGGCGAAAGTTATGCTGTACTCAGCGTATTCAATCTGGTGCTGGCGCATAATACCGGTGCAGCGTTCAGTTTCTTGAACGATGCGGGCGGGATGCAGCGCTGGCTGTTCAGCTTTATCGCGATAGCCGCATCGGTGTGGATAGTCTGGTTGTTGCGCAGGCACAGTGCACAACTGTTGTTTACGATGGCGCTGAGCATGATACTGGGTGGTGCGCTGGGTAATCTGATCGACCGGCTGGCTTATGGTTACGTAGTGGATTTTTTATCGTTCCATTGGGATGAACATTATTTTCCTGCGTTTAACCTTGCCGATTCAGCTATCACCTGCGGTGCTTTTCTATTGATATTGGATAGTTTCAAGAAAGACAAACATGGACTTGCTGCTAGCTAACCCGCGCGGATTTTGCGCCGGAGTGGATCGTGCCATCGAGATCGTCGAGCGCGCGCTGGCGCTGCACGGCGCGCCGATCTATGTGCGTCACGAAGTGGTGCACAACAAATTCGTCGTGGACGGATTGCGCCAGAAGGGTGCGATTTTCATCGAGGATGTTGCAGATGTGCCTAGCGGCAGCATCCTGATCTTCAGTGCGCATGGCGTGTCTCAAGCGGTGCGCCGTGAGGCCGAAGTTCGCGGGCTGACCGTGTTCGATGCGACCTGTCCGCTTGTGACCAAGGTGCATATCGAAGTATCGCGGATGCGCGAGCAGGGCAAGGAGATCATCATGATCGGCCATGCCGGACACCCCGAAGTCGAAGGCACGATGGGCCAAAGTGAAGATGGGGGTAATGGCGGGATGTATCTGGTGGAATCGCCAGAGCAGGTCGCCGATCTCAAGGTGAATGACGCGCAGAATCTGGCCTATGTCACGCAAACCACGCTGTCTGTCGATGATGCCAGCACGATCATCGCCGCTCTGAAGACGCGTTTTCCGTTTATCACCGGCCCGAAGAAAGACGACATCTGCTATGCCACACAAAATCGCCAGGACGCAGTGAAGATGCTGGTCAAACAATGTGACGTGGTGGTCGTGGTGGGCTCGCCTAACAGCTCGAATTCAAACCGCTTGCGCGAAGTTGCCGCAAATGTTGGAGTGCCAGCCTATCTGGTGAATGATGCCGGAGAATTGTTGCCGGAGTGGTTCGTTGGCAAAATGCGAGTGGGCATCAGCGCAGGTGCCTCCGCACCGGAGGTGTTGGTGCAAGGCGTGATAGAACGCATGCAGGAATTGGGCGGGGGAAAGGTGATCGAGTTGCAGGGCATCAAAGAGAACGTGGTGTTCCCATTGCCCAAGACTTTGATTCCGATCGTCGCGCAATCCTGAAATCGCATCCCTGTTTTTAATTACCACATGCAAACGGATTTTCTGATCGTCGGCGGTGGCGTGATCGGGCTGACCAGCGCACAAGCCTTGCTGCAAGCGGGTCATCGCGTGACGCTGGTCGAGCGCGGCTCAATAGGTCGGGAAGCATCCTGGGCTGGCGGCGGAATTCTCTCGCCATTATGCCCTTGGGATTATCAAGAGGCTGTTACGCGCCTTGCACAGCGCGGCATGGACATGTTCGGCGAGGCCGCCGCGATGTTGCATTCCACCACCGGCATCGATCCCGAATATCAACGCAGCGGCATGCTGATATTGCCGCCCTATCAAACACAGCTTGCCACGCAATGGTGTGCACAACATCAAGTTGCGTTGCAGCATGTCGATTTTGGCCATCACTTGAATGGGTATTTGCCTGAGTCAGGTGATTCAGCAGCGCAAGATACTGGATTGCTGTTGCCTGAAGTCGCGCAAGTGCGCAATCCGCGCCTGTTGCATGCGCTGCGCAAGCGCGTGGAAATGCTGGGCGGTGTGATCCTCGAACAACATGAAGTACAAAAGTTCGAGATTGCTGGTGACCGTGTAGTTGCGCTGCAAACCACGCATGGTAAGTTAGTCGCAGATGCCTACATCGTTGCGGCAGGTGCGTGGAGCAAAACATTGCTGGGCGAACATGCGCTCAATATGGACATCCGTCCGATACGCGGACAAATCCTGTTGTTCAAGTTTGACACTCCGCCGTTCCAGCATATCCTGCTCAAAGAAAAACTGTATTTCATTCCGCGCCGCGATGGGCATGTGCTGGTCGGCAGCACGCTGGAAGATGTCGGCTTCGACAAATCCATCACCGTAGAGGCGCGCGACAGTTTGTTGCAGCGCGTGCGCGAGATTTTTCCGGATTGGCAAAACTATCAGCCAGTACAGCAATGGGCAGGTTTCCGTCCCGGTTCACCTGATAATATTCCCACCATCGGACGGCATCCTCATCTCGCCAATCTCTACGCCAACAGCGGACATTTTCGTTATGGCGTGACGATGTCGCTAGCCAGCGCTGAGCTGCTGTTCAATGAGATACAAGGCGAGCCGCAGCCGTTACCGGCAGAGGAATACCGCTGGCACTAATCGTTGGGCGTCCCCTATAATTATCCTTGTAATTGCCGGAGTAGCTCAGTTGGTAGAGCAACGCACTCGTAACGCGTAGGTCGGAAGTTCGATTCTTCTCTCCGCACCATTAGATTGCTTTAAACAATTCTGGATTTCCCGATTAGCTTGTAAGAATTTGAGTTGTGAATGTCGGCTTTCAGATATGCTAATACTAAGATCGATGGGCAGCTCGGTGCTGCCAATAGCGGCCCCTCGAGAACTTTGCTCAAAAAATGCATTGCCCCCCAGCTTTCAGCACAATTGAAGCGTTCCCGATAGAAAATCAAACCTTTCTATTAAGATAGTACCGGTTCCAAACATGCCTGGCAGATATCAGCCCAACCCCCAATCTGTAGGACAAAAGCGGACACGATTATCAGTGTTTCGCCTATATTTAATCTAACGAAGAGTCGATATTGTGATCATTCCACGCTTCTCCTCCCTGGAGCGTGTGTCTTAACGCTTGTTGAGACTTTGCCCCCTGCTTCCCCTTGCAGGGGGTATTTTTTTTAGTCGTAGCTTTTTTGCTGCTATGATTTTGAAATGCTGCTTTCGGGCAGGTAGTTTGATGCTATGAAGCTCTGCTTCGTGCCGATTCTGTTGAAAAACCCCTTCTAAATTTGATGTTGCGAATGATATAATTTCGCATACTCAAATAGCTGGTAGCCTTGATATGATTGGGTTACAGACGGATCACCAGAAGCGTCTTTTCTACTCTTTTGACCTCGAAGACCACGTCCCACAGAATCACCTCCTTCGCGGTATCAACCAGCATCTCGACTTAACTAATCTCCGGCAACATCTCGCTGAATACTACAGCCACACCGGCAGACCATCCATCGATCCGGAGTTGATGATCCGTATGCTGATCATCGGCTACAGCTTTGGCATCCGCTCCGAACGCAGGTTGTGCGAAGAAGTGCATTTGAATTTGGCCTATCGCTGGTTCTGCCGGCTGGGGTTGGAAGATGCCGTGCCGGATCATTCAACCTTCTCCAAGAACCGGCACGGACGGTTTCGTGAGAGCGGAGCGTTTCGTTGGGTATTCGACGAGGTGGTGCGTCACTGCATGTCTGGACTTCCCCGACTTTCGTAGACGTTTTTCAGCTTCCTGTTTGTAACTTCTCGAACGCCATCGGACTCAACTGATCAACATGGCTGTGCCGACGCTTTCGATTGTAAAACACCTCGATGTAATCAAATATATCTGATTTT
>JANXXH010000129.1 GCA_025350705.1 Gallionella sp. | reverse complement strand
CCTGCAGCCAGTGAAAGACCCGCGTGGGCACATCCCAAACCAAAATGCGTCGAATCATGACCGAGTCTTCCTAGCGGGGTATCTTTACATTGTCTTCATTGAAATCACCGCTGTCGGCCTTGGTATGGCAAGCCCCGCAATTGGCCGGACTCTTGACCTTGGGATTTTTCCAGTCGCGCGCAGCCACTTCCCTGTGTTCGGACTTGAACCAGGGCGTTTCAGTGATGCGCAGCAACGGCTTGGCCAATACCTCATGTTTTTTGGTGCTGGCATTTTTTTCCAGGAAGGCAGTGATCTCACTGGCGGTTGCAGCATCCAGACCGGCATTGCTGCCAAAGTGCTTGTTCAGTCCGGCCATGATCGTGCGCCATGATTCAGCGGGAAGAAAACGCGGCGGAAAGGCAAAGTGACAAGCGCCGCATTCGTCTTTCCACTTGGCATTGCTGGCTGAACCTTTCTGTGTACCCTCTGCTTGCGCGGCAGACATCATTGCGCCCATCGCCAATACGACCACGGCGAACATCAGGGTGATATATTTAGCCTTGAACATGACAGTCTCCTATTTTTAAGGTGACTCTAAAATTCAGAGTTCGCCCAAATGCAAGGCGCGGAAAAAATTTAGCCGCGCCGCATATGTATTATATGTAAGCAAGAAATTTTTTACGCAACACAGCATAACCAGCCACTTGGTTGCCGTTTTTTGGCAACTTAGTGGAATGGCTAGTTGTTTTATCAGTTGGGATGAAATCTGGATTTTTAGAGGTGCCCTTACGCATCCACATGACAGCTCCCTGCCCAACCATATACAGCAAAAACATAGCCTACTTTGATCAGCCCATATATGCCAAACGATATCACTATCATCCCGGCAAACAATCGAACCCTGGGGGATTGTACCCAATGACGGCAACGTTCCCAGAACAGGCCTATGAACAACAGATTGGGCAGGGTGCCCAAGCCGAACGCCAGCATGATCAATGCGCCGCTTTGCGCATGACTGCTGGCCAGTGCCGTGACCAGCACGCTGTATACCAGTCCGCATGGCAACCAGCCCAATAGCGTACCGAGCAACAAGGCTCGCACGGGGGAAGTGACAGGAAGCAGAGCGCGCGTCAGTGGTTGAATGCGTCGCCACAACACATTGCCCATCTGTTCGATTCGACGCACCAGGCTCCAGATTCCGGCGAGGTAAAGGCCAAGTGCGATCAGCATCAGACTGGATAGTGCATACAGCAAATGTTGTACCGGCACCGAATCGCGCAACAGCAAACCGGCTTGTCCGATAGTGCCAACCAGTAAACCGGCCAAGGTATAGCTGGCGATGCGCCCGCTGTTGTAAGCAAGGTGAAACGGCCAGCGTGCGCCGTTCTTGGGCAATTGCGCGGTGAAGATGCCGACAATACTGCCGCACATGCCCAGGCAATGTACACCACCTAACAATCCAACAAAAAATACTGCAATGATGCTGAATTCAGTCATGCGTTATTTCCTGTCCCGGTATTAGCAGATACGTAAGCTTCAAATTCGAATACCTCGTAGCAATGTGTGCTTCGGCTCATTCTTGATATGGAACCACACAGGGCAACGGCGCGTCAATTTGTTATATGGCCAAAATGGCCTGGCAAAATGATCTGGAAAGATTTTATTGAAAAGCCCTTGCTGGTGTATTAAATTGTGCTACGATGAAATTTGCTTGATTCGTTATTGTGTTCAGTCTGGTTACAAGGGAGGCAAAAATGGCAATGATCGCGACAATCTGTGCAGTGGGTACAGCAATTGGTGCAGTTGTATTTTCCTTGTGGATGCTTAAAGAGCTGTTCGCCAGCAAATAAGCAATTATATTATTTAATAAGAAAACCAGCCCAGGCTGGTTTTTTTATTTAGACTCAAGCAGGGCGAATTCCGCCGAGGCTGCCAGAATATTGTCTGGCCGGGAAATGGCATTAGTGAATCTTTCACTCAAATTGCTATCGAATAATTTTTGATTAACTATTTTTGCTGTTCCAACAAATTATGAGCAAAGCATTTACACGCGAGCAAGATTCCACTGATGACGAGGACATCTCTCCCGCGCCGCAGTTGCCGCCGGGCGTCAAAAATTACATTACACCCAACGGATACAGAAAGCTCCAGGAAGAGCAGGATCATCTTTGGAAGGTTGAACGTCCGGCACTGGTCAAGACCATTACCTGGGCTGCCTCCAACGGCGACCGTTCGGAGAATGGCGACTACATCTACGGGAAAAAGCGCCTGCGCGAAATAGACCGGCGCGTGCGCTTTTTGCGCAAGCGCCTCGAGTTGGCCGTAGTGGTTGATCCTGCGCAACGTCTAGAGTGCGATCAGGTATTTTTCGGTGCCACGGTGACGGTCTGCGACGCCAATGGTTGTGAGAACATTTACAGTATCGTCGGTGTGGACGAGGCGGATGTGTCGGGTGGCCGGATCAGCTGGGTTTCTCCGTTGGCACGGGCGCTGCTTAAATTGCGCGAGGGTGACGTGGCGATATTGCGCACCCCAACCGGGATCAATGAGCTGGAAGTGACTAGCATCGTTTATTGCGAGCTGGATTGAGTTTTGCAGTCGGGCCCACTTATTATTCGAGGCAAAGGCTTTACGCATTATCTGAAGTTTGTTATGTTGTGATTATGCGCTTGGCTATCTTGCTGCCACAGATCCGGATAACAAACCAATCAACGTATTGAGGTAACCACCATGAAGAAAATCGAAGCTGTGATCAAGCCGTTCAAATTGGATGAAGTGCGTGAAGCGCTTTCCGAGTTGGGCGTAAGCGGCTTGACGGTTACCGAGGTGAAAGGCTTTGGCAGGCAAAAAGGACACACTGAATTGTATCGCGGCGCTGAATATGTGGTGGATTTCCTGCCCAAGGTAAAAGTGGAAGTCGTGGTTGCTTCCAGTTTGCTCGATGCGGCGGTTGAAGCAATTATCAAAGCCGCGCATACCGGCAAGATCGGCGACGGCAAGATTTTCATTTCGACAGTTGAACAGGTCATTCGCATTCGAACAGGCGAGACCGACGAGACGGCTTTGTAAATACTCTTGAACTAACGTTTACTGACCTACTCAGCATGCGTATAATGCCCCCTTTGATAAAACTACTAGCCATTCGACTAGGCTATCAAAAGGCGATAGCCAAGTCGCTGGTTATGCCGGGAGCCGTTTCTTATGCGCATCATTCAAAAAGCACTCACCTTTGACGACGTTCTGCTCGTCCCTGCTTACTCAAATGTGTTACCCCGCGATGTCAGTCTGCGCACGCAACTTACCCGAAACATCAATTTAAACATCCCGCTTTTGTCTGCGGCGATGGATACCGTCACGGAGTCTCGCCTGGCGATCGCTTTGGCTCAAGAGGGCGGCATCGGCATCATCCACAAGAATATGTCGGGTCAAGCACAGGCCGCCAAGGTTGCCAAGGTAAAGCGCTTTGAAAGCGGTGTGGTCAAAGATCCCATCACTATCACGCCGGATATGACGGTGCGCAATGTTTTGGGTTTGACGCAGCAGCACAAGATATCCGGTTTGCCGGTGGTGGAGGGCAAGCTGCTGGTTGGTATTGTCACCAATCGCGATCTGCGCTTCGAGAACAATCTGGATCAGCCGATCAAAAACATCATGACGCCGCGCGAGCAGTTGATTGTCGTCAAGGAAAATGCCAGTCTGGAAGAGGCGCGCAACCTGATGCACAAGCATCGTATCGAGCGTGTGCTGGTAGTCAATGATGCATTTGAACTGCGCGGTTTGATGACAGTAAAGGATATTTTAAAATCCAGCGAACACCCGTTGGCTTGCAAAGACAGCCATGGTCGCTTGCGCGTCGGCGCGGCAGTCGGCGTGGGCGAGGGTACCGAAGAGCGCGTCACGTTGTTGGACGAGGCTGGTGTGGATGTGATCGTGGTGGATACTGCACACGGACATTCGCAGGGCGTGCTGGATCGCGTCAAGTGGGTCAAGACTAATTTCCCGCATGTCGAAGTGATCGGTGGCAATATCGCTACCGGCGGTGCGGCCACGGCTTTGCTGGATCACGGCGCAGACGGTGTGAAAGTCGGCATCGGCCCCGGTTCGATCTGCACCACGCGCATCGTCGCGGGTGTCGGTGTGCCGCAGATCGCCGCGATCCAGAGTGTGGCCAAAGCCTTGCAGGGAACCGGTATACCGTTGATCGCCGACGGCGGCATACGCTACTCCGGCGATATCGCGAAAGCGATTGCGGCGGGTGCGCATACGGTGATGTTGGGCGGATTGTTCGCCGGTACCGAAGAGGCGCCCGGCGAGATCGAATTATTCCAGGGTCGTTCCTACAAATCCTATCGCGGCATGGGCAGTCTGGGCGCGATGCAACAAGGTTCCAGCGACCGTTATTTTCAGGATAACGAAGACAACCAGGACAAACTGGTGCCGGAAGGCGTGGAAGGGCGTGTGCCATACAAGGGCAGTGTGTTTGCGGTGATCCATCAACTGATGGGCGGCCTGCGCTCCAGCATGGGCTATGTGGGTTGCGCGGATATCGCCACGATGCACGTCAAGGCAGAGTTCGTCGAGATCACTTCTTCCGGTATCCGTGAGTCGCATGTGCACGATGTACAGATCACCAAGGAAGCGCCGAATTATCATATAGATTAGTTGGTAGACGTTAGTCGTTAGACGCTAGTTAACCCCGGCTCGGCAAAATGTCCCAAGGTCTGCATCTTTAACTAACGACTAGCGACAAATGGCTGACGACTATGCCTGGATATCGCGATTTGAAAGTTTGGCAAGCGGCGATGAAATTGGCCGAGGAAGTATATTGGCTGAGTGCAAAGTTTTCGAAGCAAGAAACCTACGGCCTTTCCAGCCAGATTCAGCGCTCGGCAGTTTCTTTGCCGTCGAATATTGCTGAAGGACATGGGCGCAATTCCAATAAAGAGTTCAATCATTTTCTGGGAATCTCTTTGGGTTCGTTGGCCGAACTGGAAACCCAACTTATTCTGGCGCAACGGTTGAATTATTTGACCGAAGAAGAAATTAAACCAGCCCTGCAAAATTCAGACGAAATCGGCAAGATGCTCACAGGCCTGCAAAAATCCCTCAACACCAACTAGCGACTAATGACTGCTCATAAGAAAATCCTCATCCTCGACTTCGGTTCCCAGTACACCCAGTTGATCGCACGCCGTGTTCGTGAGACACATGTCTATTGCGAACTGCATCCGTGGGACATGACGGAAGCGGACATCCGCACTTTCAATCCGTCTGGCATCATTTTGTCCGGTGGACCTAACTCGGTTTACGATGAAGAAACACCGAAGGCACCGCAGGTGGTGTTCGAGTTGGGCGTGCCGGTGCTGGGTATTTGCTATGGTATGCAGACGATGGCGGCCCAACTGGGTGGCAAGGTCGAGAGCGGGAAGGTGCGCGAATTTGGCTATGCGGAGATACGCGCGCAGGGTCACTCCAAGTTGTTCGAGGGCATACAGGACAAGACCAATGCGCAAGGTCACGGTTTGCTCGATGTGTGGATGAGCCACGGCGACAAGGTGACCGCAATGCCGCCCGGTTTTTCGGCGATCGCTTTCAATGAGGCGACGCCTTATGCGGCGATGGCGGACGAGTCGCGCCGCTTCTATGCTGTGCAGTTCCACCCCGAAGTGACGCATACCAATCAGGGCAAGGCGATCATCAATCGCTTCGTGCATGACATCTGCGGCTGCGGCAAAGACTGGAACATGCCGGATTACATCAGCGAGGCAGTGGCAAAGATTCGTGCGCAGGTCGGCAAGGATGAAGTGATACTCGGATTGTCCGGTGGTGTGGACTCATCGGTGGCCGCCGCTTTGATCCACCGCGCCATCGGCGATCAACTGACTTGCGTGTTCGTGGACAATGGACTGTTGCGCCTGAATGAAGGTATGCAGGTGATGGAGACCTTCGCCAGAAGTCTGCACATGAAAGTCATTCATGTCGATGCCGGCGCGGAGTTTTTGTATCATCTGACCGGCGTTTCCGAACCGGAAAAAAAGCGAAAAATAATTGGCCGCGAGTTCGTTGAAGTATTCCAGCGTGAAGCCAAGAAATTGCCGCATGCAAAATGGCTGGCGCAGGGCACGATCTATCCGGACGTGATCGAGTCTGCCGGTGCTAAAACCAAAAAAGCGCACGCGATCAAATCTCACCACAACGTCGGCGGCCTGCCGGAAAGTTTGCACCTCAAGTTGCTCGAACCGTTGCGCGAGCTGTTTAAGGATGAAGTGCGCGAACTCGGTGTGGCGCTTGGCTTGCCGCCCGACATGGTGTATCGCCATCCTTTCCCCGGCCCCGGCCTGGGCGTGCGCATCCTCGGCGAAGTGAAGAAGGAATACGCCGACCTGTTGCGCCGTGCCGATGCTATATTCATCGAGGAGTTGCGCGCAGCCAAGGATACCGAAGGCCGATCATGGTACGAAAAAACAGCACAAGCATTCACCGTGTTCCTTCCAGTCAAAAGCGTGGGCGTGATGGGCGATGGCCGCACCTACGAATGGGTGGTGGCTCTACGCGCGGTGCAATCGCAAGATTTCATGACGGCGCACTGGGCTCATCTGCCTTACGAACTGCTGGGTAAAGTCTCTAACCGTATCATCAACGAAGTGCGCGGCATCAATCGCGTGGTGTACGATATCTCCGGCAAGCCGCCCGCCACCATCGAGTGGGAGTGATGCATGAAGAGAATGACGAGCGAATTTAACACCGCCATTCCCGATCCCAAAACGCAGGCCATCCCATCAGGCTCCAATCTGTTCAAGGCCCTATTCTTGATAATCATGTTGATGGCCTCGTTCTATGCGACTCAGCGCGGGGTCGAGTTCCTTGAACATTCGGCACTCAGTCCCTGGATCAAATGGACATTCGTTGCTTTGGCGGCGCTATGGGACGGTTTGCTGATAACAGGCATGGGTACATTGGCACATGATGCCATGCACAAGGTTCTGTTCCGCTCGCTGTTCTGGAACGAGTTCTGGGGGAGCATGCTTTCGGCTTTGACCCTGATTCCATTTTATGCGAACCGGCATTTTCACCTTACTCATCACAGCTATGCGCATCAGCCCGGCCTGGATCCGGAGAATGAGATGCAATAACCATCCGTTCATGGTCGCAGCAGCAGCCGGAATGTTCATCGGCTTGTTCGCGCAATACCGTATCTTCGCACTCAATGTATTGCGCAGCAGAGATAGCCGTCTGGCGACGCGAGCGGTAAAGGATGCATTGTTCATATCCATTGCCGGTCTGGTATATTTTCTGCTGATACCCGCCTTGGGTATATCGCTGATGAATACGTTGATCCCGATGTTGGTGCTTTTGCCGCTGGTGTTTACCTGGCGCGCGCTCTCCGACCATTACGGCATCCCGCCGATACTTGCGTGTATCGAAAAAACGGGAAGAGATCACAGAGGCCGATGAGGAGGCTTGGCATCAAGAGCGTACTTTACAGCGTCAGGAGGTAAGCGGCTGGGTCGTCATCACTCACCCGTGGCTGGAGTGGCTGTGGAGCCACGTCAACTATCACGAAGTGCATCACAAATATCCGTACCTTTCCCACCAATACTTGCCGCAGGTGTTCAATGCCACCCGCCATCAGCATCCTTATCTGGTAGTGAATGGTTATTGGAAGTCTCTGCTCAATCTGAGCAGACTGAAATATTATGCGAACCACGAAGATGTACGGTTATTTTTGACGATCCCGAAACGCTAGTATCACCGGGTTCGCTGGAAAGAACTTGTGCACGGACTTATGCTGCGAATTTCCTGAAACGTCTTTCCCAACCCGCTTTTGCTGCTCGCTGATCTCCTGTCCTATTGAAATGGGCTGATTTCTCCGCGTTGTTCAACGCTTTACTTGCCATTCGAGCTGATATCTTTGCATCGTCGCAAGAAGTCCAATATTGGTGCGATGCTCGCATCAACCGGCACAAGAGGGCAAGAGGGTAGGTCATGTCAAAACCAACGGTAGTCAGACTGTTCAACGATAACGAACGATATATATCCGAGTCGCAGGCTATTCAGGCGGCGCGCGGTCATATCGAGGCTGAGATGCAAGCCGAGATTTCCGCACAGGCACGTGCCCGTTTAAGTGCACATGCGCGCGAGTTGGCCGAGGCACGAGCCCATGCCGAGATGGAGCTGGCTGTGCAGCTGGAAGCGAAATGCCAGGATGAGACCAAGCTAGCCGAGACAGTTCAAGCCAATCTTGAAGTTGCAGAAAAAGCGACCGTTGAAATTCAGAAAAGGATCACTTTAGAGCTGCAAATTCAAGCAGAACACCAGGCAAGGCTGGATGCTGAACAACAGGCGCAGGCTGAGTTGGATCAGCGTTTGCTGCACGAGCAAAATGCACGTGCCGCAGTGGAAGCAAAGCTCAAAGCGGAGCATGAGTTGGCTGAACTGATGGAGCGTGAATGGGAAATCAAGCTTGATGCCCAGCTTGAAGCCGAAGCGAAACTGAGATTGCTTCAGAATGCTGTCGCCGAACTGGTGACCTGTATCGAACAAGTCGGTGCGGAGCGTCATGCCGCCGAACAACAGCAAATGGACCAGGCAGATGAAAAGTTAAAACTGGAAACGCAACTGCGTGACCTGGCTGTGCAACGAGCCGAAGCCGAGGCTGAATATGTGCGAATGACAACAATGAGATTCGACGCAGAGCAGGCTGAAATGCATAAAATCAAAGAGCGCGTCGAAGCCGAGCAGCTTGCCATCCAAGCTTCCGAGAAACGCAAGAATCTTGAGAAACAGGCGAGGGTCGATGCCGAAGCTCGCGAACGTGAAGAGCATCTGGCCTATGAGGCAGCCAAGCATCGCACCAATAAAGCAAGGGAGATGGCGCGAGTTGAAGCCGAACGCAAACTCAAGGCTGAACAAGATGCTGCCGCGATATTGCTGTCTCAGGCTGAAGCGGACAGGAAAACAGCACAACATCAGGAACAAACCAATGTCATGCTGTCCAAGGCCGAATTGAAAGCGAAAGAACGCTTGGACAGCGAGGCCATGGCCAGTCAGGCTGCGGCATTCAAGTTGCAAACAGAACGCGATTTGGCTGTTCTGGCGGAGCAACGTGCTGCGGTAGATTTGGAAGTTGCACGCGAGGTTGAGCTTAGATTGAAGGCTGAAGCCAAACTGCTGGCCATGGCAAACGAACGAATTTCTCTGGAGCAGCGGGCGCAGCATTTAGCCGAACATAATATTGAGGTAGAAGCACACGCCATCGCCGAGATCGAAGCTCGCATAGCCACTGAGACGGGAATTCGCTCGGCAGCTGAATCGCGTGCCATAGAAGCAAATAGCGAGCGGTTGGAGCTCGAAGTTCGTGCCAGAGAAATGGCCGAGGAAACGGAGAGGCTGAATGAACAGGTAGTCCAGGTCGCACGGGACCTGGAAAGAGCGGCAGTGCGTGCCTTGAACATGGCCAAGGCTCGTGCCGATGCCGAAAATGAATCTCTCCAAGCGGAGGAGGCCAAGATTCACGCCGAGGCTCTCGCTGTTGTCGCTTTCCGCAAACGTTGCGCAGTGACAGCGCAAGTGAGAATGGAAGCCGAACAGCGTGAACAGCTCGAAATACAATTGCTGGCACAACAGCAGCAGCTCCTCGATCAAGAGCTGGAATTGAAAGCGCAAGTCGCTCAGCGTCAAGCTCTTGCAGCAGAAGCCGAGCTGTCCAAGCGGGCTCGCATCAAGGAGGAGCTTTTGGCAGTACAAGTCGAGCAGGATAAGATAGAGGCGGAGAATTCTGCCATGCATCGCGCACGTGAGCTTATCAAAACGACCAGGCAGTTGCGCGAAGAATCAATACGATTTATCGAGGATGCTACCGAACAGCGTGTTGCAGTTGCACAAGAACGCCAAATCTCCACGCACCCAACCCGCGATATGGCGCAGATCAAGGCGATGTTTGCCAGGGAAGCAACGCTGGTCGCCCAGCAGTTTGCAGATTTGGAAAATCCCGAGAAGAAATTGCAGATCGAACAGTCGCGAGCCGGAGTGATTGCACGTCGTGTGATGGAACGCTTGGGCAAGATCAAGCAGATCGGACGCGGGGAGAAAGTCGACAGTTTGAAGTCAACCGATCACTTGGGAAGTTTTAATTAGTTGTGCAACAAGCCGCGCAATCTGGCAAAGCCATACTGCGAAGTAACCATGAAAATAGCGGCCATCCGCAAATTACGGGGCAATAAATGACGGTAGTTGCAGTGTTTAATCAAAAAGGGGGCGTAGGAAAAACCACCACCTGCCTGAATGTGACGGCTGCACTGGACATCTTGCAGCAGTTTCCTATCGCACTGGATCTGGATCCCCAGGCGCACCTGACTTTGTCCTGCGGGATCAAATCAGTTCCTCCGGACACGGGCATTGTCGCATTTTATAAACATAAGACGCCTCTTGATAGTTTGTTGTGCAAAACACCACGCGGCTGGCAGATCATCCCTTCCTCGCTGGAGCTGGCGAAAATTGACGCTCTTTATGGCAGCGATGCGAAGGCTGCAACTTTGCTCAAGCAGGGTTTGAACGAGAAATTGGCACTTGCCGGTTCGCCCATCCTGATCGACTGCTGTCCGATGCTGGGAGTGCTGACGTTGAATGCGATGCTGGCCTGCAATCGCGTGTTGATTCCGGTGTCTGCGGATTTTCTTTCTTTGCAGGGAGTACATCGGCTGGATAGCGCTCTCAACGTGCTTGAACAAAAATTACAGCGCAGCCTGGAGAGACGTATTGTGATCACGCGTTTTGATTCGCGACGCAAGCTGTCTTTCGACATCTACGACCAACTCAAACAGCGCTATGGAGCGCTAGTGTGCAATACGCGCATCGGCGAAAACGTCGCGCTGGCAACCAGCCCGATGCATAAAGTCGACGTATTTGCTTTTGCGCCGCATAGCCCAGGTGCGGCGGATTACATGGCGCTGACCAAGGAATTATTGGACATCTGTTTTTTTACGGATACATAGTTGCGTCTGACTCGCATTTCACGTAAATGCGGATCGATGAATCAAGCAAGGTTTTAAAGCCGGGTTGTCCCCTTACAAACCGGCTTTTCCCCTCTGCCTTCTTTGTAAGGTGGGGGGGTTTTTTTTGTTATGTAAGAAAAAGCCTTACAAGACTCGCCCCGGAAGTCTTACAAGAAAAACGGCGCTCTTCCGATTTATTGCCTCCCCTTGGCCAGTAATAATGCGACCGTCTAAATCAGATAGTTTGAGATCAAGATCAACATGACTATCGAAATGACGCAACTGGATTTTAGATCATCCGTTCTTCACTGTCTTACAAGGGGGCCATATGAATACCATGCAATTGCATGAAGGAATACGTGATATCAATCTGACTTATCTGATGCTGGCTCAGCAAATGATCAAGGAAGATAAATCTGCCGCAATATTCCGTTTGGGTATCGGTCAGGATCTGGTGGATGTGATCGGCAAACTCACTCCACCGCAAATCATCAAAATGGCGGCCTCCAACATGCTGCTATGCCGCTTTCGCTTCGATGAAAAGCTGTTGCTTAATCTGGTGACCGGATACAGCAAGGATAGGCTGATGTCTCAAGCGCATGCCGCGATCATGATGTCGGCACAAGCCGTCGAAGATTTTGCGTAGGCCGTCAACTATCATGGCAACCAAAACTGTAGTGGGTGAGGCTCAACAGGTCAAGATCGCAATTGACCTGATTGAAATGGGTGCGCGCTTGCAGTTGTTGCAAGAAGAAACCTCGCTGAGCCGTGAACGATTGCTCAAACTTTATAAGGAAGTTAAAAAGGAATCTCCTTCCAAAGGGATGCTGCCTTACTCGACCGATTGGTTCATGAGTTGGCAGCCGAACATCCATTCGTCCCTGTTCATGGATATCCATCAGTTTCTGATCAAGAATGCCGGAATCGACGGTGTGCATGCATTGATTTTGGCTTACCGTTTATACCTCGACCAGATACAAGGCATCGAAAGCTCAGAACCCGTGCTGAGCATTACCCGCGCATGGTACATGCTTCGATTCTTCAAGGCGGGCATGCTGCAACTCGTTCCTTGCAAGGAATGTGGCGGGCACTTTATAACCCACGCCGGTGAACTGTACGTCAACTATGTGTGTGGTATCTGTCATGCTCCCGCGCGCGCCGGCAAAACAAAGGCCGCCAAGAAGGCCTTGATGGCCGCTGCGCAAACAGCCTGAAGCAGGCGATCTGCTATCCTGCTCCGCGAATTGATTACCGTGCGGCAAAATATCCGATGTTTCCCATTCGTATTTTCTCCTGATTTTTTATGAGGCTTCAGGCGCCGGCCCAGTCGCTATCCTTTTAGGGTGACAGGGAAAATTACAGAAAGCCTGAAAAAATTCGATTCCATGAATTGAATGGTGTTTATTTATCTGTTCTACTAAAGAAAGTTGATTTGCTGCCGTTAGACTAACTTAACGTAGTATTTTTCTGTCCAGATTTTTGTGGTATTGGTTATGGCGTTTATAGAGTATGGGTATCACTCCCAACACCTGCGGATTAGCCGGGATGTCAGGGCTGTGATGTTTGAAATAAGGAGATAACGATGTTGAGCGATATGAAAATTGGTATCCGCTTGGCGGTGTTGCTGGTGGTGCTACTGGTGCTGATGGCGGTGATCGGTGCAACGGGACTGTATGCCTCCGGCCAGTCGAGTACAGCATTGAAGACGGTGTACGAGGACAAGTTGATCCCGATCATGCAATTGAATGAGATCAATGCCAAAAACCAGCAGATCCATATCGCAATTTCCAACGGGGTGACCCAACCAGAACTCAGGACTGATCATATTAGGATCATCAATGAAAACCGTATCGCTACCAACAAAATATGGGATGCCTTTACGGCGACCCATATGACCGAGGAAGAAAAAGGGTTGGCGGCAAAATTCAAGGATGCTCGCGGACTCTTCGTGGATGAAGGGATCAAGCCCGTCGTGGCGGCGATGCAGACCGGCAATGCCGAAGCGATAAAGAAAATTCAGATCGAGCACATTCGTCCGCTGTATGCGTCGATGAAGGATGCGCTGGAAGGATTGATCTCGTTATACGAGCGCGAGTTGAAGAAAACGAATGAAGATGCCGAGACGGCATTTAAAACCGCGCGCATGATCTCGATCGCGCTGATATTGGCAAGCTCGGCTTTTGGCATCCTGCTGGGTCTTTCCATCATCCGTGGCATCAATCGCTCGGTGGGCGATTTGCGCGGCGCGATGATAAGGATGGCGTCGGATGGAGATTTGAATCAGCGCATCAAGGTGCATGGCGTCGACGAGATCGGTCAAGCTGCCACGGCGTTCAATAGCTTGATCGATGCTTTCGCCAACATCCTTCGCAAGGTGATGAATGGCACGAACACAGTATCCACCGCCGCATCGCAACTGGCCGCCACCTCCACACAGATTTCCCGCAGCTCGCAGACACAACGAGAGGTGACAGCCTCCACGGCGGCGGCGGCGGAGCAGATCACTGTGAGCATCAACTCGGTGGTGGCGGATACCAGGAATGTGCGCAAACTGTCCGAGGCGAGCTTGCAGCAGACCCAGCGGGGTATTCAGAGCATCACAGCCATGATGGGTGAAATCGTCCATGTGCAGGAGGCGGTCAGCCAGATAGCCAGTTCGGTAAATGATTTCATCGACAACATCCACGAGATCGCCGGCATGACGAGGCAGGTAAGAGATATCGCAGACCAGACCAATCTGTTGGCGTTGAATGCGGCGATCGAAGCAGTGCGCGCGGGTGAACAAGGCCGGGGATTTTCGACGGTGGCGGATGAAGTACGCAAGCTGGCTGAAAAATCCGCAAAGTCAGCCAACGAGATCGATCAGGTGACCGTCTCCTTGAACCAGAAGTCCAAGTCGGTTGAAGCTGTGGTTCAGAGCGGCCTGAGATCCTTGCAAGCGACGAGGGAGCAAGCAGGGCGTGTCTCTGCGATATTGACCGAGGCAGGCGAGGCGGTATCACAATCCAGCCTGGGTGTGAGCGACATCGCTGCGTCGGTCAGCGAGCAAAGTCTGGCCATTACCGAGATCGTGCGCAACGTCGAGAAGATCACACAAATGTCGGCAGACAATCATGCAGCCATGCAATCGAATAGCAGGGACATCGCGCGCTTTGAGGGTTTTGCAAAAGAGTTGCAACTTGTAGCGAGCAAGTTCAAGGTTTAGTTCCGGTAGTGACTCCGGGCATGGATAGAATTGCCGGAGATGGTAGATAATGCGGATACGACATGCACCCCGCTAATGAATATGTGCCGAGTTTTGAGCCGAAAAAAATGGCGAAAATACTGACACGGCTATGGGCTTGAGGAATCAAAATGGGTTCTACAGAAAAATTGTTGGGCAGCGATCAAGTTGGCTTGCCGGATCAAGCCGATGCGCGTTCCGGTTTGGCGGGGCCTGACAAGGTTCAACTCTTGCTGTTCAATCTGGGCAGTGAAGAAAAATTCGGCATCAATGTGTTCAAGGTCAAGGAAGTTTGCCAAGCCGGAAAAATCACTTTTACGCCGAATATGCCCAGAGGCGTTGAAGGTTTCGTCAACTTGCACGGCAATGTGATCCCGGTGTTGAACCTGGCAAATTTAATAGGGATAAAGCTGGGCAAGATGCACCAGAGGATGATGGTCGCCGAATTCAATGATCACCTGTTCGGTTTCCTGGTGCACAGGGTGGATCGTATCATCCGTGTCGATTGGGACAAGGTGCGTGCCACCGAAGGGATGCTCTCCGACAAGGGGGCGTTGATCACCACGATCACAGAGCTGGAGGATGGCTCGCTGGTTTCGATTCTGGATGTCGAGCAGGTTTTGGCCAATGCATTTGGCGAAGCGGTCGTGGGCAATGTCGAGAAGGTGGACTCCAAGCGTGACCTGTGCATATTCTTCGCGGACGATTCTATGCTGGCTCGCCGCAGGATTGCGGAAGTATTGGATAAGATGGGCGTTAAATACATTCAGGCAAACAATGGTAATGAAGCATGGGAAAAACTCAAGATCATTGCAGACTCGGCGCAGAGAGCCGGTGCGGATCTTCGCGACCAGATCCAGGCGATCCTGACCGATGCGGAGATGCCGGAAATGGATGGTTATGCGTTGACCCAGCGTATCAAGTCAGACAGTCGCTTCGATAATATACCGGTGGTGATGCACTCGTCGTTATCCTACGCTACGGATCGCTTTATGGGGCGGCGTGTCGGCGTGGATCATTATGTGACGAAATTTGATTCGATAGTTTTGTCGTCAACGCTGCGACGATTATTGACTTGATTGCGATGAGAAGAAAGGCATAAGATACAAGTTGAAAGTCAGGGATTTTGGCATCTTTTATCTTGGGCTTTAATTCATAGGGGTTGCGATGGGAATAGAAGACACCCGATTTCTGATAGTGGATGATTTTTCCACGATGAGGAACATCGTGCGTAATCTGCTCAAGGAATTGGGATTTTTGAATATGCAGGATGCCGAGGATGGCGTCGATGCATTGGCAAAATTGCGTGCCGGCAAGTTCGATTTTGTGGTATCAGACTGGAATATGCCGAACATGACCGGCATAGATCTTCTGAAAGAGATTCGTTCCGATGACAACCTCAAGCACCTGCCGGTGTTGATGGTGACGGCGGAGGCAAAGAAGGAAAATATCATAATGGCGGCACAAGCGGGCGCGAATGGATATGTGGTGAAGCCGTTCACTGCCGCCACGCTGGATCAGAAGTTGAAGAAAATATTCCTAACAATGCAAAAGTGAGAGAAGACATGCCCGGTAAAACTGCTGCTCATGATCCAGATGACTTAGAAGAGTTGTTCGACAGTATCGTGGCTGCAAATGCCGCTGAAGCCAATCCGGCGGCGCTGGCAGCCGTTGGGATCCTCTCACCAGCCAAACCTGTGACTACGCCGGGCAATGAAGTTGATTCAAATGAAGTGCTCAATCAGATCGGCCATATCGCGCGAACATTGCACAACACACTGCGCGAGTTGGGAATGAGCAAGGAAATCGAAAAGGCAGCCTCTTCCATTCCCGATGCGCGTGATCGTTTGAATTATGTGGCGACATTGACACAACGGGTTGCTGAACGTGTGCTACACGCGACCGATGCAGCGCAACCGGTTCTGGAGATGATAGAAGTCGAGTCGCATCGTCTGTCCGGGCAATGGCAGATGTTGTTCGAGAAAAAATTGGACGTGGTGCAATTCAAGAACCTCGTCGAACAAACGCATGCTTTTCTGTATGAAGTGCCCAGACTGACCAAGGAGACCAACGCTTATCTGCTGGATATCATGATGGCGCAGGATTTTCAGGAATTATCCGGACAAGTCATCAAAAAAATCATTGCGGCCACGCAAACCATGGAGCAGCAGTTATTGACCTTGTTGGTGGAAAACGCACCGTCATCTGTCAAGGCAGAGTTGAAAAACGGGAATCTGTTGACTGGCCCGGTCGTTAATCCAAAGGGACATACAGAGGTGGTGATCAGCCGGGAGCAGGTTGATGACTTACTGGAAAATCTGGGATTTTAATTAAAACATGAGCGACTTTGCCGGCATGGAAGAGCTGTTAAGCGACTTTTTATTGGAAGCGGGGGAGATGTTGTCCGAAGTGGATAGCATGCTGCTGGAACTGGAAAAGCACCCATCCGACAGCGATTCGCTCAACGAAATATTTCGCGGGTTTCACACCATCAGGGGTGGCGCCGGCTTTCTTAATGCGACTGAGTTGGTCTCCCTTTGCCACATCACCGAAAATTTGTTCGATAAGTTGCGTAACAATGAACTGAAGCTGACTGCCGAAATCATGGATGTGATCCTCGCGACCACCGATGAAGTGCGCAGAATGTTCGACTCATTGCAACAAGGTGTGCAACCGAAAGCAGCTTCCAGCCAGATAATGGAAGATTTGAAAGCGGTGTTGAGCGGGAAAGCTATTGCTTCGCTGGCAAAAAACTTGGCAAAAAATCCGGCAAAGAACCAGACCTACAATTACTCACTGGTGGCACCCGCAACGCCCAGTTCATCGGCATTGGATAACGTAGATTGGCATGAGCTATATAACGCTTTGACCGGAACAGACATCGTCGATCGGGTTGGAGTGACGCGCGACCCCGAGAAGATCGCTGAAGCTATTTTAGAGGAAGAATCCACCCAAGCGGTGTTTGGCCGCAGAGCTTCCGATGTGCCTGGAAATACCGTCGGGCGACGCGATGGCGATGTGCCGCCACCGTCAAGCGTAACCAAAGAGACCTCCATACGCGTGGACATGGCTCGTCTGGATCAGGTCTTGAATCTTTCAAGCGAGATCGTCTTGACCAAAAACAGTTTGACCAATTTGCGTTCTGACATCATTCAGGGGCGCCATGATGCAGACACCGTGCACGACCTGGATCAGGCAGTCAGTCAACTGGATAAACTGGCGGTGAATTTGCAGAAAGCGGTGATCAAGACTCGTTTGCAGCCGATAGGCAGCTTGTTCAAAAAATATCCGAGGTTGGTTGGCGACCTGGCGCATTCTTTGGGCAAGGATGTGGAGCTGGTGCTGGTCGGTGAAGAAACCGAAATGGACAAGACCATGATCGAAGACCTCAATGATCCGCTGGTTCACCTGCTGCGCAATGCGGTGGATCACGGTGCCGAGACAAGCGAAGAGCGTATTGCCGCCGGTAAACCGGAAAAAAGCATGGTGGAACTCAGCGCGCGGCAGGAAGGCGATCACATTATAATTTCCATTAGCGATGACGGTCGCGGTATGCGTCCTGAAGCGATTCGCAGCAAGGCCATCGAGCAGGGACTGATCACTGCCAGGATGGCGAATACGCTGAATGAGAGTCAGTGCCTGGAACTTATATTCCTGCCGGGCTTTACCACCAAAGATGAGATTTCGGGTGTATCCGGCCGCGGCATCGGAATGGATGTGGTAAAAACCAAAATCAATAAACTCAATGGTATCGTCGGCATCCGATCCGAGTTCGGCAAGGGTACTGTAATGACCATCAAGTTGCCGCTTACGCTGGCGATCCAGCCCGTGTCGATATTGCGCCTGGGCGAACAGTCATTTGCTGTGCCACAGTCCATGGTGCGCGAGATCTTGTCTGTCTCAGCAGAGCAATTGCAGCCGGTGTCGGGTAGGGCGACCATGGTGGTGCGCGGCGAAGTGTTGCCGGTGTTACCTTTGGCGCAACTGATCGGATGGAAGAACAGTGGCACCCCGAATGTAGGAGTCCTGATGCAGTTCGGCAACAACAGCTTTATCCTGTCGGCGGATTCTTTTGCAGGCCATGATGATGTGGTGATCAAATCGCTTGATACTTTCCGCCCGAAAGGCGTGGCGGGTGTGACCATGTCCAGAGTTGGCGACATCGTGTTGATCCTTGACATCAGGGAGCTGCTCAGCGACATGCAGGGACGCTGATCTGCACCTGCGCGGAATGCGCTTCGAGGGCGTCGATGAATAACGCCTGTTTCCCCCCGCTATTCGAAAGATCGAACTTCCCCCCATTGCCGATAATTGTCATGAGCAGAAAAGTCAATCATGGCAGCAAACAGCAATGGTGGAAGATAGATCATGAACATCAAAAAATTCATTGCCCCGACAGCACGTCAGGCGCTAAAGGATATTCGCAACAAACTGGGCGATGAGGCGGTGATCTTGTCCAATCGCAAGGTTGATGACGGTGTGGAGATCATTGCGCTTGCGGGTGAAGATGTCATGCAGGTGTCTGATTCAGTTGCCCGAGTAAAGCCGCAAAACACCAGACTCAAAGCACAACAATCTCGCTCTTCGTCAATTACTCCTGAATCTTCGATTCTGGGCGAGATCAAGTCTATGCACAGTATGTTGCAGCAACAGATCGCCGCGTTGTCCAGAAAAGAGCAGCCCCAGCGCAGTCAGCACGCCACGGCTTTACTGTACAAGATGTTGAATGCCGGTTTCAGTGCACAACTGGCTCGCGTCTTTATGGACAAGATGACTGCGGAAAAATTGCAGGGTGAATCATGGGTCAGTCAGGTATTGAAACGCAATCTGCGTGTGGTGAGTGAAGAAAATGACATCGTTGCCCAAGGCGGCGTGTATGCGCTGATAGGCCCGACCGGCGTCGGCAAAACCACCACTACTGCCAAGCTGGCAGCACGCGCAGTGGTACACTATGGAGCAGACAATGTGGCGCTGTTGACGACTGACAGCTATCGGATCGGGGCTTATGAGCAACTCAAGATCTACGGAAAGATCCTCGGTGTGGCGGTGTATGCGGTGAAAGGCGCAGATGATTTACGGCTGACGATCTCCTCGTTGCGCAACAAACATCTGGTGCTGATAGATACTGTGGGTATGGGACAACGCGACGAGCGCATCGGCGATCAGAGAAAAATGTTCGATGCGGCCAGTGTGCCGCGTTTGCTTTTGTTGAATGCTTCCAGCAGCGGAGATACTCTGGAAGATGTGGTGCGTACGTATCACAGCGACAAAGTCATCGGCTGCATTCCCACCAAGATCGATGAGTCGGCCAGCCTGGGTGCGGTGCTGGATGTGATCGTACGCCATCGCCTTGTGATGCATTACATGTCAAATGGCCAGGCTGTCCCTGAAGATCTGCATCCTGTCGATCTTGATGACCTGTTGCGCCGCGCATTCAAACCGATAGAAATTAAAACTCCATTTACCCTGGATGAGATGGAATTCCCTGCTGTTGAACTTCTTGCGGGTGCGGGCAATTCAGGCATGGATGCATCCTTCGCACTCTGATATGAGATTGGATCAGGCCGAAGGCCTGCGGCGTTTGCTGGTGCGCAACCCTGCTAGGGTCACTAGCGTGAATGCAGGCAAAACTGACGCAGGAAGGGTGTCATCAAGTTTGGCCGGAGAAGTTTCATTATTGATCGTGGTGGATGCCACGACCAGCGGTATCACCGAAAGCTATGCCCTGATCAAACGGATGGCACTGGACAATGCATGTATGCAGTTTGAGATCGTGGTGAACAAAGTCTCCGACGAACAAACAGCGAAAAAAATATTTGGCAACATGGCCGAGGTGGCACGGCGCAATCTTGCTGCGCGACTGGAATATTGCGGATATATATCCAAAAAGGGCAGGTTAACGCGCGCATCTTCGTAACAAGCCTGATGAGTCAAGTACCGCAACCGCTACGTCTACACCGCAAAAAAGTGACGCACGATATAAACTACTGGCCATGCATGCGCATCAGTGGCGCATTCAAGCGCATCAGATTGCTGGATTCCCGGAAAGGAAATGGTCATGGCAAATCACACTCAAGACGTCACATTTTTGACGGCAGCCGATACGCAGACTCGTTTCTTGAAACGGCTGATCACACAAATGAAGAATCAGTATCCGCTCAAAGCGCAAGTGGCTTCGCAGAAAGCACAGCCGGGCACGGTGATCAATATCGACAAGATGAATGCCGTGCTGCAAGCGCTGGAAGACAGCATGAGATCAAACCGATCGCGCTTCCATAATTAAGGAAGCGCTGATTAAGTCGTCATTCCCGCGAAAGCGGGAATCCAGCTTATTGAATTGACTGGGTTCCCGTTTTCGCGGGAATGACAAAACAGACTTATTCAGCACCTCCGAGCCTCTTGCAAAACTATTTTTGAAACGAAGCGCAATGACATTTGATGCCCGAATTTCGGCATCGAACAGTTACGCTTCCCCCTTATTTGCGGCAATCTCTCAAATTTTCCGCATTTCCCCGCACTTGAGCCCGAGCGCC
>JANXXH010000110.1 GCA_025350705.1 Gallionella sp. | reverse complement strand
AGCGGCTCGATGGCGCCGCCGGGCACACCAAATATATACTCGACACCGATCTGTTCCAGATAGGCGACCAGCAGGTCGGCCGCTTCCATTGGTCGTGAATGTGGATGTGGTTCTGTTTCGGGTTTTAGTGATTGCTGTATCGCTGTCATTGATTGATCTTTGATTAGGTAATAAAACGCATCGCCTCCCTATCGTTACGACCTTCAGAGGCGTTGCCTCCCCGCCGCGACCAGTAGTATCTACTGCTACGCGAGGCAATTATAACTGTAGCACAGGGAACACACTACATCGAATAGGGCGTCTTTTACCCATCAATTTGCCGGGTTGCAGCGCGATATTTTAGACGGTAATCCCGGGGGAATGCAGGAATGGGAATTCCTTATCGATCAGCCACAGCAAGTCACGCAGGCCGGTTATAACAACTTCTTCAGCTCACCGCTCTGATACATCTCGGTCATGATATCCGAGCCGCCGACGAATTCGCCCTTGATATAAAGCTGCGGGACCGTCGGCCAGTTGGCGTAGTCCTTGATGCCCTGGCGGATTTCCGGATCTTGCAATACGTCCACGGTGAACAATTCTTTCACCCCCAGCGCGTTGAGTATGCCCACTGCGTTGGCCGAAAACCCGCACTGCGGAAACTGCGGATTGCCTTTCATATACAACACCACCGGATGCGTGGCGACTTGTTCTTTGATACGTTGTTGTACGTCTTGGCTCATGATGTCATTACCTGAATTAAACTGTCGGGTATTCTAGGTTGTAGTGATTTCAACGTCAAGCATGATGTTGCGACACATGATGTTGCGATACACGATCTCGCGCAACATCTTCCGGCTGGCTGTCGAGTCGGTATTTTTGGTAGAGTGTCCTGGTTGAATCTGCCGCTCACGAATTAAAGGAAACTATGGAATCCTCAGCCTCACTGGAACTGGCCAAACATGCGCTGCTGATGTTCGGCACCATCCTCGCCGTGGGCACCTTCTCCGGTGTGATCGCGCGGCTAGTGCGTATACCAGATGTAGCGGTGTTTCTGCTGGTGGGCATGTTGATCGGCCCCGGTGTACTGAGCGTGGTGAACATCAAGGCCGATTCCACGATCAACCAACTGATCCTGATCTTCGGTTCCAGTTATATCCTGTTCGACGGCGGCGCCTCGATACGGCTCAAGGTGCTGAAGGAAGTTTGGATCACCCTGCTGCTGATCGCCACTGTCGGAGTGCTGATCACCGCAGCAATCACCGGCATCGCGGCTTATTATTTCCTGGGGCTTGCACCCATCGTTGCGCTGCTGCTCGGCGCGACACTGGCCTCCACAGATCCGGCCACACTGGTACCTGTGTTCAAACAAGTGCGTATCAAGGATCGCGTGGCGCAAACCGTGATGAGCGAGTCCGCATTCAACGATGCGATGGGCGCGATCCTTACTTTCACCGTGCTGAGCGTGGCGATGGGAGCAGGAGGATTTTCGGTCGGCGATGCGCTCACCGACCTGCTCAAACAATCGCTGCTCGGCATCGTCATCGGTGGAGCGTTGGGTTATCTCGCCGCGTTTTTCATCGCGCATGAAAAGTTCGGCTTCCTTGCCGAATTCGCCCCGGTGGTCACGCTGATGGCGGTGATTGGTGCATACATGGGCGCGGACGGCATGCACGCCAGCGGCTTCATGGCGGTGTTCGTGTTCGGCATCATGATAGGCAACCAGGAATCGCTGGGCTTCAAGCTGGCCCCGCAGGAAGGCAGCCTGCTGGAAGATTACGTGATGACGACTGCATTCATCATGCGCATGTTCATCTTCATCCTGCTCGGCACGCAGGTTGATTTCAGCCTGATGAACCAATACTTGTTCGGCGGCGCAGCCGTGGTCGTGGTATTCATGCTGGTGGCACGCCCTGCCACGGTGTTCCTGTGCGCCCTGCCCGACCGCCGCGCCAAATGGAGTTTCAAGGAAATGCTGTTCATGTGCTGGACGCGCGAAACCGGGGTGATCCCCGGCGCGCTGGCCGGCATGCTGGTCGGCATGAAAGCCCCCGGCGCACAGATCATCGCATCGGTGACCTTCATCGCGATCCTGATGACGATCCTGATCCAGGCGACTACGACCAAGTGGCTGGCAAAGAAGCTTGGGTTGCTGTTGTAGGGGCGCGATTCATCGCGCCCCTACAACCCCATCAGGCCTTCCGCAACACGATCCCGCGAAACCATCCTCCGGCGAGCAGGGGTACATCGCTGACCACTTGTAGCGATGGCACTTCGCGCAATACGTCCTCGAAAACCACATCCATCCGAGTGGCGATACGGCGCGATAATGGGTTGAACGCACGGCGCAATAGCGCGAGCCGGTTCGGTTTTAAAAATTTGTCGAACAAAACGATCATGCCACCCGGTTTGAGCACGCGCGCGGCTTCTCTCAAACATTGCGCGGGTTGAGGTACGACCGCGACGATAAGATGCAGCACCACATGATCAAACTGCGCATCGGCAAACGGCAGTGCCATACTGTCGCCCAGCACCCAGTCCACCTGGAGACCTTCATAAAGTAACTTTGCACCACGCAGCTTGGCGCGTGCCAGCATCGCGGCATTGAAGTCGAGCGCGGTGTAGTGATGCAGCTTGGGCAGCAGCGGCAGATCGAGACCGGTTCCGATGCCGCTGAGCAAAACCTTCTCCGCCGTATCGGCCGGCAAGGATCGCAGCGAGCGGCTGCGCGCCGCCTGCAACGGTCGCGAGATCGCCAGATCATAAAGCGGCGCGATCAGGCTGTAGCTCCATCTGAGCATCGGATTTTCGCGATAAGGCAAGTTGCGTTTCGTCATGCTGCGAGTCTAACGTAAAAGTTTGATGCCGGAAATTTTGGCCTGCACGATCGCTTGCGAGAGC
>JANXXH010000072.1 GCA_025350705.1 Gallionella sp. | reverse complement strand
CGAGATAGTAGCCCCACGCTCAAATAGTCGGACATTCGAACATGCCCTCCCAGCTCCGCCGCTTTCCCCGCCATGATTTGCCCCCGGTATGATTTGCGTACCGGTGAATTGTAATGGGAATTTCGTTAAGTGAACAGCATTTGGACCGTCCACGGTTTCAGCTTTGTGCGGGTACTTGTTCAACGTATCCCTGACTTAAACTATCGAGTCAAGCCAGATCTCCAAACCTTGCGTATTCAATTCGAGATCTGTTTCCCAGATGTCGAGCAAGGTTCTCTCGGGAAGCAAACAACCATGATCGCTAATCTCGCTCAGGAGGTACTGCGCCATTGCCTGCTTGATGCGCCCATGCCGGGCATCGCCCGGTGTGCGTGCGGCGAGTGCGAGTTCAACCACGGCATCAAGGCGTCGCCTGAGATCATCACCGCGCTGAGCAACATCATACAACTGCCCGTAATGGGTCAGATACATCGCGGGTGGTGACAATGCCTTCAAGCGGTCTATCGACTGGCGCATGGCCTCCGGATCAAACTGGCTCGGCGTCGTGGTCGGAAAAATAAACTGGCGCCCATCTACATCCAGCTCGCGGTATGACAAGCCGAATATGTCGCCGGTAAATATTCCGCCGGTCTGGTCATCGACGATACAGATGTGATGACGCGCATGGCCGGGCGTATCGAGGCAGGTCAGCTTGCGCCCGGCCAGGGAAAGAACATGGCCGTCAACCGCTACGATGATCCGTTCTGGCGGAACGGGAATGATCTCACCATATACACGCTGCACAAAATCCGCCCCGTAAACTGCCGACACCCCGGCGACCAGCTTGGACGGCTCAGCCATATGCCGCGCGCCACGGGGATGGACAACCAGCTTTGCATTCGGAAAAACTTGCATCATCGCGCCCGCGCCGCCCGCATGATCCAGGTGGATGTGGGTCAGGATCACATAGTCGACTGCAGTGACATCCACTCCGATATTTTTCAATGCCGCCAGAGCATTCGGCAAGGTTGCATTGGTGCCTGTGTCGATGAAGGCGACACGATCGTTCTCGACGATCATGTGCACTGCGGCGAGTATGGGCCGAATATAGCCCGTGTCGAATGCGACGATCCCGTTACCGTAATTCCTCCAGTCAAACATCTGTGTTTCCTTAGTTGCTGACAAATTTTTTGCTGCGCAGCACTTCGATGATCTCCGGTATCACGGCAGGATCGTCGATGGTCGAAGGCACCGTGTATTGCTTGCCGTTGACGATGTGCGCCAGGGTCTTGCGCAGTGTCTTACCGGAGCGGGTCTTGGCCAGCCGCGTGAGGATCACCGTGTCCTTGTAGCAGGTGATCGCACCGATGGTGTCGCGGATGCGGTTGACCAGCTGCTGTTGCAGTTCTGCCTCGCTGAGAGTCGTGCCGGTCTTGAGCACCACGAAGCCCATCGGTACCTGACCCTTGAGTTCGTCGTCGCGTGCGATGACCGCGCATTCCGCCACTGAGGGATGGGTGGCGATCACTTCCTCGATCTCGCCGGTGGAGAGCCGGTGCCCGGCGACGTTGATCACGTCGTCCACGCGCCCCATCACGAACACATAACCGTCCTCGTCGATATAGCCGCCATCACCGCTGGTGTAGTAACCGGGCAGGAAGATCAGATAGCTTTCGCGGAATTTGTTTTCGTCGCCCCACACATGGTTCAGGCACGCGGGCGGCAACGGCAGCTTGAGCGCGATGTAACCCTGTGTGCCTTGCGGGACATGTTGTCCGCTATCGTCCAGTATCTGCACATTGAAACCGGGCACCGGCACGGTGGAAGAGCCGGGTTTGATAGTCATCGGCTCGATGCCCTGCATGTTGGCGGTGATTGCCCAGCCGGTCTCGGTCTGCCACCAGTGATCCACCACCGGCTTGCCGCTGTGTTCAGTGAGCCAGGCTTCGGTCGGCGGATCGAGCCGTTCGCCTGCGGAGTAGATGACCTTCAGTTTGCTCAGGTCGTAGTTCTTCATCAGCAACGCTTGCGGATCTTCCTTCTTCACGGCGCGGAACGCGGTGGGTGCGGTGAACAGCGCCTTCACGCCGTACTCGGCACAGACGCGCCACAGCGCGCCCGCGTCGGGTGTCATGATCGGCTTGCCCTCATACACGATGGTGGTGCAGCCATGCAGCAGCGGACCGTACACGATGTAAGAGTGGCCGACCACCCAGCCCACGTCCGACGAGGCCCAGTACATATCTCCGGGCTCGACGTTGTAGATGGCCTTCATGCTGTATTTAAGCGCGACCGCATGGCCGCCGTTCTCGCGCAACACCCCCTTGGGTTTGCCGGTGGTGCCGGAGGTGTAGAGGATGTACAACGGATCGCTGCCCTTGACCGGCGTGCAACCCACCGGCTTGGCCTTGGCCAACAATTCGGCCCAGTCGTGGTCGCGCTTTTCGACCAGCGGTGCGGTGACTTGCGGGCGCTGATAGACGACGCAGCTTTGCGGTTTGTGCACGGCGAGATCGATGGCACGGTCGACCAGGGGTTTGTATTCCACCACGCGCTTGACCTCGATGCCGCAGGAGGCGGTGAGGATGACTTTGGGTTTCGCATCGTCGATGCGGATCGCCAGCTCCGGCGATGCGAAGCCGCCGAACACCACCGAGTGGATCGCGCCCAGCCTTGCCACCGCGAGCATCGCGATCACCGCTTCCGGGATCATAGGCATGTAGATGATGACGCGGTCGCCTTTCACCACGCCCAGGTTCGCCAGCATCCCGGCGGTGCGCGCCACGACATCGGTCAGCTCGGCATAGGTGTAGCGCGATTTGGTGTCGGTGACGGGAGAATCGTAGATCAGCGCGAGCTGGTTGCCGCGCCCGGTCTTCACATGATGATCCAGCGCCATGTAAGCGGTGTTCATCTCGCCGTCGGCGAACCAGTAGCCGAGGCCGTCGTCATCGAGCGACAGGATCTGCTCCGGGAACTTGAACCAGTCCAGCGCCTCGGCCTGCTTGCGCCAGAAGCCCGCCGGGTCTTTCATCGAATGGTCATGCTCGGTCTGGTAGCTCATTTCGATCCTCTCCTGATAAATTCGTTTTGCGGGCGAATCGCGGCGTCGCGTGCTCGCTCGTTCCTCGCCTATCCAACATGATATGTCTCGTCACTCGCTGTGCGGCTTCTTGCGGTGCCCGCGCGACACGGTGGGGCGCAGCCCTCCGGTGCGGGAGCGCGAAGCAGCAGGCCTGCCCGCCCCTCATGCTTCGCATCGCCGTGTCCAGCCTGCCATCCCGCAAAACGAATTTCTCGGCATTCTCTAAGTACAAGATCAGTTGATCACAAACATCTCCATAAATGTATTAACCGGCGTCGCTTCCAGTTTCTGTTTATCCAGGCACAGCGCCATGATCTGCTGGCAGCGCTGTTCGGGAAAGCGTGTGCGCAGATTGTCCAGGAACTTCTGCTCCAGCACCGGAATGCCTTCGGTGCGGCGGCGGCGATGGCCGATCGGATATTCCACTTCGATCTTATCCGTGCTGCTGCCGTCCTTGAAGAACACCTGGATCGCATTCGCGATGGAGCGTTTGTCCGCTTCCAGATATTCGCGGCTGTAACGCGGCTCTTCGACGATCTCCATCTTGGTGCGTAACTGGTCGATGATCGGATTGAATGCGTGGAAGCTGTCCTCGTAATGTTCCGCCACCAGGTCGCCGAATGCCAGCGGCACCGCGACCATGTACTGGATGCAGTGATCGCGGTCTGCCGGATTCGCCAGCGGACCGACCTTGGAGATGATGCGGATCGCGGACTCGTGGGTGTGGATGACAATCTTGCTGATATCGTTCAAACGATTCCTCACCTGCGGATGCAGACGCACCGCTGCTTCGCACGCGGTCTGCGAATGAAATTCGGCGGGGAAAGAGATCTTGAACAGGATGTTTTCCATCACGTAGCTGCCATAAGGTTGCTTCAGGCTGAAGCGGCGCTGCTCTTCCGGTTTGATCTTTTGATCCCTGTTGGTCTTGGCAAACAGCACGTCGTAGAAGCCCCACTGCGGTGCAGTCAGCACGCCGGGTATGCCCATTTCGCCTGCCATCGTGATCATCGCAAGACGCACCCCGCGCGACGTGGCATCGCCCGCCGCCCAGGATTTGCGCGAACCTGCGTTTGGCGAATGGCGATAGGTGCGCAACGATTGCCCGTCGACGAACGATTGAGACAATGCATCGATCACCTGAGCTTCGCTGCCGCCGAGCAGGCGTGTCACAACGGCAACGGTAGCGACCTTCACCAGTACGACGTGATCGAGACCGACGCGGTTGAAACTGTTATCGATCGCCAGCACACCCTGGATCTCGTGCGCCTTGATCATCGCGGTCAGCACATCGCGTATCGTCAAAGGTGCCTTGCCTTCTGCGACGCGGCAGCGGCTCAGATAATCGGCCATGGCGAGGATGCCGCCAAGGTTGTCGGAAGGATGACCCCATTCCGCAGCCAGCCAGGTATCGTTGTAATCCAGCCAGCGTATCATCGCGCCGATATCCCATGCGGCTTTCACCGGATCGAGCTCATGCGATGTGCCGGGCACGCGCGCACCGTTGCGCACTGTGGTGCCGGGCACCAGCGCGCCGAGGTGTTTGGTGCACTCGGGGAAGCGCAGCGCCAGCAGGCCGCAACCCAGCGTGTCGATCAGGCAGTTGCGTGCGGTGTCGTAGGCCTCTGTCGATTTGATCTCAAGATTGCAGACATACTTTGCGATGTCCACCAGCACCTGGTCGGGTGCGGGGCGGGTGTTCATTTCTACATTGGCGCTCATTTCGTTTTCCTTAGCGATTTTCAATAGGGACCCAGACCAGATTCTCCGGCCCGATATAGTTTGCACTCGGGCGGATGATCTTGCCGTCGGCGCGCTGTTCCATCACGTGCGCGCCCCAGCCGGTGACGCGCGAGATCACGAACAGCGGCGTGAACATATTGGTCGGCACACCCATCATGTGATACGACACCGCAGAGAACCAGTCGAGGTTGGGGAACATCTTCTTGGTGTCCCACATCACGCTTTCCAGACGCGCGGCGATGTCGAACAAACCGATCTCGCCTTTTTCTTGAGCAAGAGATTTCGCCAGACGCTTGATCACCTCGTTGCGCGGATCAGAGATGGTATAGACCGGGTGGCCGAAGCCGATGACGATCTCCTTGCGCGCGACGCGCGCGCGGATGTCGGCCTCGGCCTCATCGGCATTCTTGTAACGGCTCTGGATGCGATAAGCTTCTTCGTTGGCACCGCCGTGTTTGGGACCGCGCAGCGCGCCGATCGCGCCGGTGATACAGGAATACAGATCGGAATTGGTGCCGGCGATCACGCGTGCAGTAAAGGTGGAAGCATTGAACTCATGCTCGGCATACAGGATCAGTGAGGTGTGCATTGCGCGCACCCAGGATGCCTTGGCGGGCGTGCCGTGCAGCAGATGCAGGATGTGCGCGCCGACGCTGTCGTCATCGGTTTCAACCTCGATGCGCTTGCCACTGGTGCTGTAGTGATGCCAGTACATCAGCATCGAGCCGAAGCAGGCGAGCATCCGGTCGATCAGTTCTTTCGCCACGGATTCGCTGTGCGCATCCGGTTCCTGTTCGCAGGTTCCGAGCATCGAGCAGCCGGTGCGCATCACATCCATCGGGTGCGCATTCGCGGGGATCGCCTCCAGTGCCTGCTTCACCGGTTGCGGCAAGCCGCGCAGCGATTTCAGTTTGGCCTTGTAGGCCTTCAGCTGCGCGGTGTTCGGCAGGGCGCCGTGGATCAGCAGGTGCGCGATCTCCTCGAACTCGGCCTGGTCGGCGAAATCCAGGATGTCATAGCCGCGATAGTGCAGATCGTTGCCGGTGCGCCCGACGGTGCAGACCGCGGTGTTGCCGGCGACCGTACCGGAGAGTGCAACGGATTTTTTGGGCTTGGGTAGTGTGCTTGCTTCTGCCATGTCTTTCTCCCTGATGAATGAACCTCGATAAACCTACTGCGCAGCCGGATTGCGGCGTTGCGCGGTGCTCACTTTCTCGCCTATCTACAAGATATGTCTCGTTCGTTGCGCTCCGTGCTCCTTGCACTCCAACTGCTCGCTACGGTTTTTCGAGGTCCCCATGAAGTTGTCCTAGTCGCTGCCCTTCTCGGCAAACAGGTGATCGAGCTTTTGCTCGTAAGCGTGATAGCCGAGATAGTCGTATAGCTCCATGCGCGTCTGCATATCTGCGACGACCTTCTGTTGCGAGCCGTCGGCGAGGATGTGTCGATAGACGTTCAGCGCGGCCTTGCTCATCGCGCGGTACGCCGAGAGCGGATACAGCACGAGTTTGATACCGACTCCTGCCAGCTGCTCGGTAGTGAACAGCGGCGTGGCACCGAACTCGGTGATGTTCGCCAGCACCGGTACTTTAACCGCACGAGTGAATTCGCTGTATTGCTCCAGCGTGGTGATCGCCTCAGGGAAGATCATGTCGGCACCGGCTTCGACGCAGGCCTGCGCGCGTGCTATCGCCGACTGCATGCCTTCCACCGCCAATGCATCGGTGCGCGCCATGATGACGAAGCTCTCATCGCTGCGCGCATCCACCGCCGCCTTGATGCGGTCGACCATCTCGCCCTGGCTGACGATGGCCTTGTTGGGTCTATGCCCGCAGCGCTTCTGCATCACCTGGTCTTCGATGTGAAAACCGGCCGCACCCGCTTGCGCGATCTCGCGCGTGGCACGCGCGATGTTGAAGGCGCCACCCCAGCCGGTGTCAATATCCACCAGCAGCGGCAGGTCGCTCGCGGCGGTGATGCGGCGCGTGTCCTCGCATACATCGTGCAGGGTAGTGATGCCGAGATCGGGTATGCCCAGCGACGATGCGGCCACTCCGCCACCGGAAAGATACAGCGCCTTGTGCCCGCTCTTCTGCGCGAGAATGGCGCAATAGGCGGTGACCGCACCGACGACCTGCAGTGGATGATTGTCTTCGACAGCGCGGCGCAGTTTGTTGCCGGGGGTATGGTTCATTCGGCTGCCTCCTCTTCTTTGGCGATCATTTCATCAATGCTTTGCCATGCGCCCTGGATGTGGCGACGCATCAGCATCTCGGCTAGTTCTCCGTCGCGTAGCGCCAATGCCGCGACGATCTGGCGGTGTTGTTGCAGCGCGGGGCCGGTACGTTGCGCGTTGCGGCTGGTGCGGTGACGGCACATGCGCAGCAACTGGTATTGCTCGCTTCCAAGCATGTTCATCAGCATCTGGTTGCGGCTGCCGCGCACGATCTGATAGTGAAAATCGAGGTCGCCTTCTTTTTGTGCATAGACCTTGCCGCCCTGTTTCTTGATCTGCGCTTCGTGGCGGTCGAGCAATTTGCTCAATTGGGTTATTTCTTCATCGCTCATCTGCGTTGCGGCGATGCGGCACGCCATACCTTCCAGTGCTTCGCGCACCGCATAAAGATCGGCCAGCGTCTTGCGGTCCAGCACCACCACGCGCGCGCCCGCGTTGGGTATACGGGTGACCAATCGCATACCTTCCAGATGGCGCAACGCTTCGCGCAACGGGCCGCGCCCCATGCCGTAGCGCTCGGCGAGCTCGGCCTCGTTGAGTTTCTGGCCTTGCGCCAGCTCGCCGGTGACGATGCTGTGGGCCAAGTGCTGTGCGGCTTTGTCAGCCAGCGTGCCTTGTTTTGGGGTATCGATCAACATTGCAGCTCATCCATTTTGTCGACAATATCGGATTATAGTGCACCATATATTCTAAAAAAGCAATATATTTTCTAACTTTGTCGACAAAATGGCATGCCGGGGCGACTACCAGATGCAGTTTCGCGCTGTATGTATCAGCATTCCCGTTTTCGTCGGCCAACTGGTGGCTATGGTGGTGGCGATTTATTTTGATGCAGTGAGTGGGTTTCGACAGGCTGATGTATCTACTACCCCTTCTCGGTGAACTGTTCAAGGTGCGCAAGGAATGCGCGCGTCTTAGCGGGTAAATAGCGGCGCATCGGCGTGACCGCCCAGGCGGGAATTGCGGGCAGACACCATTCCGGCAATATTCTGACCAAACGCTTGAGGCGCACATCTTCTGCCGCAAAACGATCGGGTAATGCGCCGATACCTGCGCCGTCACGCAATAGCTGCTGTATCACGTCCATGGAATTCAACGTGAGTCTGCCATACGGCGTTCCTTCCCAAACAGACTTGCCGCGTATCAGCTTCCAGGTGACTGCCGTGCCCCGTGCCGACATCAGGCGCACCGCTGCATGATGCTCCAGGTCGTCCGGATGTTTCGGCGCGGGATGCAGTGCGAGATAGATCGGGCTGGCGTAAAGCCCAATGCGTTGCTCGTCTATCTTGCGCGCTGCCAATGCGGAATCGTTATCCAAAGTGCCCATGCGTATCGCCAGATCGAAGCGTTCGCCGATCAGGTCGACACGCCGCGAAGTGAGGTCGAGATCGAGTTGTATCTCGGGATAAGCCTCGATGAAGGTGGCGAAGGCCCGCGAAAAATTCTGCCTCGCATATTCCCCCGGCATGGAAACCCGCAAACGCCCGCGCGGCAGCTCTTCCTGGCTGTTCACGAAATCTCGCGTCGCAGCGACTTCTTCCGCGACGCGCCGGCAATGTTCGAGGAATTCCATCCCGAAGTCGGTGAGGGTCAAGCGGCGCGTGGTGCGCAATAGCAACCGCTGCCCCAGCGCCGCTTCGAGATTGGTCAAGCGGCGCGAGACGGTGGCCTTGGGCATGCCGAGATGCTCGGCAGCGCGCACCATGCTCTCCTGTTCGACGATGGCGACGAACAGGATGTAATCATCGGCAGAGATATTTTCTTGTTCCATTTATGGAATAGTCTATCTCAGTTACCCGGCTTTATCTATCTTTTTGGGCCGCCTATGATGCACTCACTTTCTAACCCCGTAACTTTTTAATCCCCGTGAATTTTTAATAAGGAGGAATCAATCATGAAATTATTAGCGTTTGCAGCGAGCAATAGCAAGAAGTCGATCAACAAGCTATTGGTGACCTATGCCGCCAGTCTGGTAGATGGCGCTGCGGTTGAAGTGCTGGACCTGAACGATTACGAATTGCCGTTATACAGCGAAGACAGGGAAAAGGAGATCGGTCATCCCGAGCTGGCCAGGACTTTCATGGCCAAAATGGCCGCCAGCGATGCGGTGATGATCTCCTTTGCCGAACACAATGGCTCCTACAGCGCAGCCTATAAGAACCTGTTCGACTGGAGTTCGCGCATGGGCAAGAAGGTGTTTCAGGACAAGCCCATGGTGTTGCTTGCCACATCGCCGGGTGCGCGCGGAGGCGCAAGTGTGTTGGCCGCGGCGACCAGTTCGGTGCCATTCTTTGCGGGTCATGTGAAAGCCAGTCTTGCTATTCCGAGTTTCTACGAGAATTTTGATGTCGAGCGTGGCATGCTCAGGAACGAGGAATTGAACTCCAAATTGATCGAAGCAGTCAATCAATTGCAGGAGCGGCAGTTGCAGGAGTTGGCACCTGTTTGAGCCAACGCTCACTTTTTGAAATTAAAGGAGTCATCATGAACAATATCGCTACAATCATGCAACATCAATCGCGCGGCATCGAGCGCATCATAGAGGGTGTCGCTACATCGGACGGCGCTGGCGTAAAGTTGACCCGCGTGCTCTCCGGCAAGCTGCAAAAGCGTCTCGATCCATTCCTGATGCTGGATGCCTTTAGCAGCGACAACCCCGACGATTACATCGCCGGCTTTCCGGATCATCCGCATCGCGGCTTCGAGACCGTGACCTACATGCTGTCAGGCCGTATGCGGCATCGTGACAGCGCGGGGCACGAAGGGCTGCTGGAAAATGGCGGCGTGCAGTGGATGACTGCGGGTCGCGGTGTGATCCATTCAGAGATACCCGAACAGGAAGACGGCGTGATGGAAGGTTTTCAGCTTTGGCTCAACCTGCCCGCGCAGCACAAGATGGCCGCGCCTTGGTATCGCGATTTCCCCAGTGGCGAGATCCCCGAATATGTCACTCCGCAGGGTGTGACGGTGCGCGTGATTGCCGGGAACAGTAACGGCGTGGCGGGTGCGGTTACGCGCGAAGTCACCGAGCCGTTGTATCTCGACATCCACGTGCCGGCCGGTGCGGAATTTTCCACCGCGCTGCCGGACACGCACAATGCCTTCATCTATGTCTACCGCGGTGCGGTGACGGTCGAAGGCGTGCACGTCGCATCGCGCCGCATGGGCATCCTTAGTAATCCAGGAAGCTTGGGCAATGCATCGGGAGCGGATAACGTGACACTCGCTGCAACGGAAGAAACGCGCCTGATTCTGCTGGCCGGCAAGCCGCTCAACGAACCCATCGTGCAATACGGGCCGTTCGTGATGAATACGCAGCAAGAGATACATCAGGCGCTGAATGATTTTAACAATGGGCATTTTGCCTGATTCACTTAACCACCAACCGAAAGGAGCATGACATGAGCACGACAAATATCTTCAAGCAGTTCAACAACAGCATCGCAGATCTGGTCAACACACCCGCAGTGAGTGCGGTGTTGTCGGTCGTCGCAAGGTTGATGGCCTCCGCTATCTTTCTTGGTGCGGGGCTCAGCAAACTGGGGGCTGGCTACGCGGGTACGCAAGGTTATATGGCATCGATGGGTGTGCCCGGCCAACTTCTTCCGTTGGTGATCGCGCTGGAGTTGGGTGGGGGACTCGCGCTGCTGTTCGGTTTTCAAACTCGCCTGGTGGCATTGCTGCTGGCCGGGTTCTGCATCGTTGCCGGACTGATATTCCACACCGGCGCAGACCAGATGCAGCAGATCATGCTGATGAAGAATTTCGCGATGGCCGGAGGGCTGTTGGCGTTCACCGTGTTCGGTGCGGGCCGTCTGAGCCTGGACGGAGAAACACGGACTTGATTTTCTTGAGCCCCGGTCAATCAAGCCTATCAAATCGACACACATTTGCGGAGAAATAAAATGGCAAAAGTAGCAGTGGTATATCACTCGGGTTATGGTCACACCCAGCGCATGGCTCAGGCTGTCTCTGAAGGTGCCGGTGCAACGCTTGTCGCCATCGATGCCGAAGGCAATTTGCCTGACAGCGGTTGGGAAGCTCTGAATGCGGCTGACGCGATCATCATGGGCAGCCCGACTTACATGGGCAATGTGAGCTGGCAGTTCAAGAAGTTTGCCGATGCGTCATCCAAGCCCTGGTTCACCCAGCAATGGAAAGACAAGGTGTTCGCCGGTTTCACCAACAGCGCCACGATGAACGGCGACAAACTATCCACCTTGCACTATCTGTTCACGCTGTCGATGCAGCACAGTGGCATCTGGGTTGGCACAGGCTTGATGCCCAGCAAC
>JANXXH010000026.1 GCA_025350705.1 Gallionella sp. | reverse complement strand
TTTTGCACAATTTGTGCGTGACGAAGGGCTTACCAACAAAACTGAAATTCGCGTGGAAACCATGAAAGGCATTATCTCGCCATCCATTGCCAGCGATGGCGTGGTCACGACCAACATGGGCGCACCGCGATTTTTGCCTGCTGACATCCCGTTTTTAGCGACTGAGGAAACGCTCAAATATCAACTGGATGTGAATGGCACGGCCGTGACCATTGGTGCGCTGTCGATGGGCAATCCGCATGCGGTACAAGTCGTCGATGATATCGAACGTGCGCCAGTGAAGGAAACCGGGCCGCTAATAGAGCGACATCCGCGCTTCCCCAACCGCGTCAATGCCGGTTTTATGCAGGTGATGGATCGCCATTCCATACGGCTGCGTGTGTATGAGCGCGGCGCGGGAGAAACCCTGTCGTGTGGAACCGGAGCCTGTGCCGCAGTCGTGGCCGGCATCCGGCGCGGCTTACTGGACAGCCCGGTGAACGTGGCCACTCGCGGCGGCGTGTTGGCCATCACCTGGGACGGCGATGGCTTGCCGGTATTGCTGACCGGCCCGGCGACTACGGTATTTACAGGCGAAATCAATATATAGGGAGTGGCAGTGATGAGAGCTGAAGACGTAGCACAGTATTTGCAGAACAACCCGCAGTTCTTCGAGGAACATGCCGAAACGCTGGCGCAAATCAATCTGCCTCATCCGCACGGCGGACGCACGATTTCGCTGAGCGAGAGGCAGTTGCTTGCCTTGCGTGAGAAGAACAAGGAGCTGGAAAAAAAGTTGCGCGAAATGATAACGTTCGCACAAGACAACGATGCGCTGCAACACAAGGTGCATGAATTTGTCGTTGCGCTATTTGCAGCGCGCGACCTGGCCACGCTGCAGGAAACCATCCCGCGTTTGTTGCGCGATATCTTTGCCATCCCGCACGCGGCCCTGCGTCTGTGGCAGACCAACCCGCCCAGCGTTGAGGTGTTGGCTTTTGCCGATGCGCAAGCGCATCCGGTTTGTCTGCATCATGCCGCACACGACACCGCCAAATGGTTTGGCGAACGTGCCGCGCAATTGCACTCTTACGCCTATTTGCCATTACATGCAGGCAGCAAAACTATCGGCCTGCTGGTACTGGCCAGTGAAGACAAGCAGCGTTTCTACCCGGAGATGGGCACGGTGTTTTTGCAACGCATCTCAGAAGCGGTGGGCAGCGCACTGCATCCGTATCTCGACCGCCAATGAAATGACCGATGCCACTGCACCTAACCAGAAATATCTACATGGCTACCTGGCGTGGCTGCGCAATGAAAAGCAATATTCCGAACTGACCGCAGAAAATTACGCGCGCGACCTCAAGCACCTGTTCGAACTTGCCGCAGCGACACCGCTGGCCGATCTCAAGATCCACCACATCCGCCGTTTCATTGCGCAACTGCACAGCAAGGGACTGGGCGGACGTTCGCTGGCACGCATGCTGTCGGCGTGGCGCGGTTTTTTCATCTACCTGATGCGCGACCACGGACTGGCCGACAATCCCTGCGTCGGACTGCGCGCACCCAAGTCGGCCAAAACTTTGCCGCAAGCCCTGTCGCCCGACGAGGCGACGCGCATGGTCGATCTGCCGACCGACTCCACCGCGGCGATACGCGACAAGGCGATATTCGAGTTGTTTTATTCCTCCGGCCTGCGACTGGCGGAACTGGTCGATCTCGATCCGCCGCAACTTGACCTGAGTGCAGGTGAAGTGCGCGTGATCGGCAAAGGCAGCAAGACACGCATCGTGCCGCTCGGCCAGTTCGCCATCACCGCGCTGCAAGCATGGCTGGCTGTACGCGTTCAGCTAGCCAAGGCGGACGAGCCTGCGCTGTTCGTCGGCCAGCGCGGCTCGCGCATCTCGCCGCGCGTGGTGCAACTGCGCATGAAAGAATGGGGCATCAAGCAAGGCATCACCAGCAACGTGCATCCTCATTTGCTGCGCCACTCGTTCGCCACCCATGTGCTGCAATCTTCCGGCGACTTGCGGGCAGTGCAGGAGATGCTCGGCCACGCCAGCATCTCCACGACGCAGGTCTATACCCACCTTGATTTTCAATACCTCAGCAAGATCTACGACGCGGCTCATCCTCGCGCCAAGAAGAAAACTCAAAAATAAAATATGACCGGCCAGAAGTCCAAAGTATCCCGCCTATCGCAGGGAAACCGCGATTTTCGCAACCGCACCAGGCGCGACAGGAATCCGCCTGACGAGCAAAAAAATATTTCGCGCGGCGCGCCGAAACTTCAAGCCGGTGACGCCACTGCACAACCCTGCATCCTGCTCCATTCAGGCCGCGAGAAATCACTGCTGCGTCGCCATCCGTGGATTTTTTCAGGCGCAATCGAGCGTGTCGATGGCGTACCGGCCAACGGCGATACAGTACCCGTGCGAGATGCTGCAGGAAATTTTCTCGCCTCGGCGGCCTACAACCCTGATTCGCAGATCACTGCGCGGGTCTGGTCGTGGCGTGAAGCGGAAATGATCGACAAGGAATTTTTTCGAAACCGTATCGCTAATGCGCTGTCAGCACGACACGAACTGAATCTTGCTGACAAAAGTAACGGCATGCGTCTGATCCACGCTGAATCCGATGGATTGCCGGGATTGATCGTAGACCGCTACGGCGATGTGCTGGTGATGCAAATCGGCAGTGCAGGACCGGAACACTGGCGCGACACCATCGCCGATATTTTGCAGGAGCTATGCAAACCGGTGTGCATCTATGAACGCTCCGATTCCGATGCGCGTGGGCTGGAAGGGCTGGAGGTGCGTAACGGCGTGCTGCGCGGCAGGCTGCCTGATACCGTGGAAGTGATCGAGAATGGCTTGCGATTCAAAGTCGATGTGGTCGCCGGACAAAAGACCGGTTTTTATCTCGATCAACGCGACAATCGCGCGCTGACCGGCACATTGGCGCATGGCAAGGACGTGCTGAATTGTTTCTGCTACACCGGCGGCTTTTCTTTATACGCACTGCGCGGCGGCGCAAGATCGGTGCTGTCAATTGATGCATCGGGCGATGCGTTACGCATTGCAGCAGAAAATTTAACGCGCAACGGCCTGGATGAATCGCGCGCAGTATGGCAGGACGCGGATGTGTTCCAGGCGTTGCGCACG
The DNA here is from genome assembly GCA_025350705.1 of Gallionella sp. Taxonomy (GTDB): domain Bacteria; phylum Pseudomonadota; class Gammaproteobacteria; order Burkholderiales; family Gallionellaceae; genus Gallionella. The sequence continues at coordinate 1,407 of JANXXH010000026.1, read as the reverse complement.
CTGCGCGACCAGGGGCGCAAGTTCGACCTCATCATCCTCGACCCGCCGAAGTTCGCTCCCACCGCCGCCTTCGCCGAAAAAGCCGCGCGCGGCTACAAGGACATCAACCTGCTCGGCTTCAAGCTGCTCAGACCGGGTGGCTTGCTGTGCACCTACTCCTGCTCTGGCGGCATCAGCGAAGATTTGTTTCAGAAGATCATCGCAGGCGCCGCGCTTGATGCCGGCGTTGATGCACAGATCGTGCATCACTTGCACGCCAGCGCGGATCATCCAGTATTGCTGAGTTTTCCAGAGGGGGCGTATTTGAAGGGGTTGGTGTTGAGGGTGGCTGGGTAAGCGAATACTTTAACGTTCATGCTCTCGCCTGTACAACGGGCACAGCCAGTTATGCGTCGCGTGCAGTGCGTTGTTAGCTCTGCTTTTGCAAGAGGCTGGGGAACTCATAGACAAAACGTAGCAGCATTTCGACGAAATGAAGAATCTGCTGGCACTCGGACTGAGTCATGATTTTAATTTCGTGAGTTGCTTCGTTGCCCTTTTTCCGGATGTGATCTACCCACTCTTTTCCGTTAGGTGGCACGAACCCTTTCTGCTCTAAGTAATCGACGTAGGAGACGAATGACTCACCCTCTGTTGCGCCGTGCTGCACCGCAATGTTCATGAGAATTTTTCGGCAGAGAAGCACTGCTGCCGTGTAAGCACCTGCTGCAGTGCAATCGCGAGCCTCGTCGTAAAGCTTCTGCACTCCAACATCCGATATCCCCTTTACATCTTTTCCAAGCCGAACAGAAGGTATCTGCTTTCCAGAGATGTCAATGAATGTGGGTTGAGTACATGACGGACAAATAAGCACGTAGGCATATCCGCTCATAGCGGAGACCTGAGCAGAGTATCCTCGATCCGGACCGACTTTATTGCCGCAATATCCGCAGACATACGTGGCACGTGCGATCTGCGAGGCTTGTAGCCAGTTGTAGATGTCCATCATGATCCTATACTAGAAACGGCATTAAGAGTTTGAGCTGCAACCCTGGGCGCCGGGATCCACACATATCCGTGCATCTTAAGAAAGACAGCAAAAACGTTGTATTAAGTTGGCGAGCTTTGCCAAATAATCTGGATCATCATTTGTTACCCATTGATTGCAAAATTTTCGAAGCATGCTAACACGACAAACCTTTCGATGAAAGGCGGCATTGTGAGCTTGTCAACGCCAAATAGAAATGTCCCCTTCCCTGCAAAGTAGAAATGTCCCCTTTTGCCTGCTTCACTCCCGTTACGGAGTGGTGCTACGCCCCTCGGTGGCGGGTTTGACGCCGGGGTATTTTCTCCAAGGGTGATTGGGTGCTGGTTTGTGCCCCTTGTTGTTTGTGTTACCGTGTGTTGCAAGCGCCTTGTCCACCCGCG
>JANXXH010000014.1 GCA_025350705.1 Gallionella sp. | reverse complement strand
CCTCGGGACGGTCTGTGCCCTACCGTATTGTCGATCGTCGAGCGGGAGATTTAGCTGCGTATTGGGCGGAGCCTGGATATGCCCGGCAGGAACTGGATTGGCACGCCATCTATGACCTTGACCATATCTGCCGTGATGCGTGGCGCTGGCAACAAATGAATCCGAACGGATATTAGAAAGAAGCTAAAGCGTTTTTGAATGGAATGCCGCGCCAGCCAGGGAGAGGAGTAGAGGCCGACGCGGACTTGGAAGTTACATGGTATTGAAAGAAGCGAAAGCAGGCAGTGCAATAAGCATGGACAGAATCCCGGTAATGAACCAACGCACGAATCCTGAAACGTTCTCTTTTACTGCGAAATAAGCTCTTTTCATTGGGCACCTCTTTAAAGTCGTAACGGGATGATATGAGAGAGAGGATTAAAAAGAGTTCCATCGAAAGCCATGTTAACCTACCCTATTGTTTCTGCATAAAAAATCAGCTGACCAACGGTGCCTGAATAAGCGACAGGATGCTAGCTCGATTATCCTCTTAATGATTTTGAGTATCACAGCCACCGCCTCGCCTTTGATTGATAGGCAATGTACTCAGAGCCAAACAGCGTGGAAAGTACACGCTCTTCGGGTGCAATTTGGAAGCGGCTTATGTAGAGCACGAAGCCCAGCGGACCGAGTAAAGCCCAAGCTGAGGACAGATAGGCTGCCCACGCGATAAGCACCAACAAAAGACCTACGTACATAGGGTTACGGGTCACGCTGTAAATGCCCGTGCTAACCAGCGATGTGGCTGTTTCTGGCTTCATAGGATTAACTGTCGTCTTCGCGCGCCGGAACGAAATGACCCCAGCCAGGCTGAAGCCACTCCCCGCCAGAGCGAATATTATTGCCGCGGAAACGCGAGTGAATAGGGGCACATCAAGCAAAGGTGTAATCAAAGAAATTCCCCACATGGCAGCGGCGCTTAAAGCTGCGATGGCTGGAGGTGGAATTTTAAGTTCTAGTGACTTCATGCGGGTGCCCAAAGAGAAACCACTAAGGTAAGGGGGAACGCAATTTTGCAGTGCGGTTCTTCAATAGTCAGTTACCTTTCTCGAACCGGCGATATTATTTGGTGTCCTCGACAGGAATCGAACCTGTAATTGACCCTTAGGAGGGGCCGGTTATATCCATTTAACTACGGGGACAGCTTAAACTACGCAAGCAGCGCCTCACATTTTAGCTCAACACTACCCGACTGACATGACCCAATTTAAAACGCGTCACAAATTACCGGCTACAGTGATCGCCATCGGCTTGGTCAGCTTCCTGAATGATCTGGCTTCGGAGATGGTGACGCCATTTATTCCAATATTAATCGCCACTGTGCTTGGCGCGGGGCCGGTGATATTGGGTTTGGTGGAAGGGGTGGCGGATGCGGCGGCGAGTTTTCTTAAGCTATGGGCGGGCCGCTACTCTGACGGCAAGCCGGGGCGGCGTAAAAAATTGATGGTGTGGGGTTATGGGCTGTCCAATTTAGTGCGCCCGTTGTTGGGTGTGGCGTCGAGTTGGGGAATGTTGTTATTGCTGCGCAGCCTGGATCGTGCCGGCAAAGGTTTGCGCAGTGCGCCGCGTGACGCGCTGCTGGCGGATAGTACGCATTCCAGCATCCATGGTTTTGCCTATGGTTACCATCGTGCCATGGATAACGCTGGTGCGTTGGGCGGCACGCTACTCGCCATTGCCGCACTAAGCTGGGGGCATTGGTCATTGAAAGAGGTGATTTTATGGTCGGTCGTGCCGGGCTTGCTGGTATTGCCGGTGCTGATTTTCGGGGTGCGGGAAGCGCCGCGCCCGGAAGCAGAAGTGAAAGTTGAAGTCGACAAGTTGCGGGCGCCATCTCGCATAATTACCTCACCGTGGTTGTCGCTTTCGCTAAATATGCGCCGCTATTTGTGGGTGCTGGTTTTGTTCACCTTTGCGCGCGCGTCAGAAACTTTTATTTTGTTGCGCGGCAACGAACTGGGTATGAGCCTGGTACAGGTGTTGTTTCTTTGGGCCACGCTGAATATCAGTAAATCTGCCGCAGCGTTGCTGGGCGGGCGCTTGGCAGACAAGTTCGGCAAGCGGCGGCTGACGATTATCAGTTGGTCCGGCTATGCGCTGAGTTTTTTCATGCTCGGATTGGTCGAACACAACTCGGGGTTGTGGGTCGCCACGGTGCTATATGGCGTACTGATTGGCCTGGGAGAAGGCTCTGAGCGTGCCCTGATCAGTCTGTACTCAAATGAGGGCGAGCGCGGCACAGCGTTTGGCTGGTATCATCTCAGTATGGGTTTAAGTGCGATCCCGGCAGGGGTGTTGTTCGGCGCGGTGTGGCATTACTGGAATGCCAATACCGCATTTATATTTGCCGCGATGCTGGCCTTATTGTGCGTGTTATTGCTGCACTTCTGGAGTTTTCGGAATTTACCAATTGGAGAAATAACATGAAATTCTTGACGATAATTATGGCGCTAATGGTATGCGCAGCTTTGTTTGTGGCGCGTGCGGCGCGTGCCGGTGAATTGCCGACAGTAGGCAAGCCGGCGCCGGATTTCAATCTGCCTGATCAGAATGGCAAGCAGCATACCTTGCAGGAATATCGCGGCAAGTGGCTGGTATTATATTTTTATCCCAGAGACGACTCCCCCGGCTGCACCCAGGAGGCCTGTGCGTTTCGCGATGATTTGAGCCAGCTCACCGAGCTGGGCGCACAGGTAGTCGGCGTGAGTGTGGACGATACCAACAGTCATGCGGATTTCGCCAAAAAAAATCATTTGTCCTTCCCTTTGCTGGCGGATAAAACCACCGAAACTGCGGAGCGATATGGCGCTCTGATGAATCTGGTGTTGATTAAGGTCGCGCGCCGCTATACATTTTTGATTGATCCCAAGGGCAATATCAGCAAGGTTTATTTGAGTGTGGAAACTTCCCGTCACTCCAAAGAAATTATTGAAGACCTGAAAAAATTGCAGAAAGAACCAAATGGGAGCAAGTTATAAATGAAGGCAAAGATAAATTTATTTGTGGGTTGGTATATGACCTTGCAGGTTTTCTTCAGTACTATCCTGGCGCAACTCGGCACAGTATTGCTCGGCCTGCTAGGCATGTCTGGCTCATCGGCCAGGCACTACGGCGGGTTGGTGGCTGCGCTGATATTATTGGCAGTGCTGTTAATTTTGCGCAACACGGTGGGTGAATTGCCACCTGGCACCGGCAAGCCAGGCGGTAAAGGTTATAAGCTGGGGCATGGCCTGGTGTTGGCGAGCAGCGTGCTGGCGCTGGGTACTTACGTATTACCATTCTTTATTTCGAGCATACAAAATCCGGGCACAGTGGATGCGCTCTCCACGTTTAGTATCGGAATTATGTATCCATCGCTGGCCTTGTTCGGCATCGGCCTGTCATTTATTTATCAGTCCACCTTGCCGCCTGCCGCCAATCTCCAGCCTTAAACACCATGCCTTTTATTTCGCTGGACAAGGCCTGCCTTGCTTTTGGGCACGTTGCGTTGCTGGATCATGCTGATTTTCAACTTGATGAAGGCGAACGCGTCGGCCTGATCGGGCGCAATGGCGGCGGCAAATCGAGCATGATGCGCGTGCTGGCGGCGCAAGGCACCCTTGATGACGGCCTGGTATGGCGTCAGCCCACGGCACGGATCTGCTACGTAAGCCAGGAGCCGGTGCTGGATGCCGATGACACGGTGTTTGATGCAGTGGCGAAAGGCTTGGGCAAGCTGCAAAAGCTGCTGCACGATTATCACCATGTATCGCATCAGCTCGCCGAACCGGACGCGGACTTTGACAAACTGCTGGAAGAGATGCAGCACTTGCAGACTCAATTGGAATCACAAGACGGCTGGTCTGTTCAAGCGCGCATCGAGACCGCGATCGCCAAACTGGATCTGGACCCCGACAAGCGCGTCGGCGATATGTCCGGCGGGCAGCGCAAGCGCGTTGCGCTGGCGCAGGCGCTGGTGGCCGAACCGGATGTGCTGATACTCGACGAGCCGACCAACCATCTGGATTTTGCCTCGATCGAATGGCTGGAAGGACTGCTGAATAATTTTCTCGGCGCGGTATTGTTCGTCACGCATGATCGACGTTTTCTGGACAATGTCGCCACGCGCATCGTCGAGTTGGATCGCGGTAAATTGGCAAATTTTCCCGGCACTTTTTCCGCCTATTTGGCGATCAAGGAACGAATGCTGAGCGACGAGGCGGTAGTGAATGCCAAGTTCGACAAGGTGCTGGCGCAGGAAGAGGTGTGGATACGCCAGGGTGTCAAGGCTCGCCGTGTACGCAACGAGGGTCGTGTGCTGCGGCTTGAGCAGTTGCGCCGCGAACGCGCCGCGCGCCGCGAGAAGGTCGGCAAGGTCGAGATGAGCGTGGACACCGGTGAGCGTTCCGGCAAACTGGTTGCAGAGCTGGAGCATGTCAGCAAAGCGTATGGCGGACGCACGCTGATCGACAATTTCTCCTGCCGCATCCAGCGCGGCGACAAGATCGGACTGCTCGGGCCGAACGGCGCGGGCAAGAGCACGCTGCTGAAAATCATTCTGGGTAATCTGGAGCCGGATAGTGGCAAGGTAAAGCTCGGTACAAAAATATCGGTTGCCTATTTCGACCAGTTGCGCGAACAGCTCGATGACAATGCGACGCTGGCCGACACCATCAGTCAGGGTTCGGATTTTGTCGACATCGGCGGGCAGAAGAAGCACGTCATCAGCTATCTGGGCGATTTCCTGTTCCCGCCCGAGCGCGCCCGTTCGCCGGTGAAGAGCTGTTCCGGCGGTGAGCGCAACCGTCTGCTGCTGGCGCGTCTGTTCACCCAGCCCGCCAACGTGCTGGTGCTCGACGAGCCAACCAACGATCTCGACATCGAAACACTGGAGTTGCTCGAAGAACTGCTCGCGCAATATGACGGAACATTGTTCTTGGTCAGCCATGACCGCGCCTTTCTCGATAACGTGGTCACGCAGGTCATCGCCTTCGAGGGAGATGGCAAGCTGATCGAATACGTCGGCGGCTATGAGGATTGGGTGCGTGTGAAGAAATATCAGGCTGGCGCGGCTGCAAACAAAGCTTCCTCCCCCATGCAGGGGGAAGGAGGGGGTAGAAGCGGCAAATCAAATGCCTCACCTTCTCCCAACAAAGGCGAAGGCGCAAAAAGCAAACTCAGTTTCAAGGAGCAGCGCGAACTGGAAGACATACCCAAACGCATCGAAGCGCTGGAGCGCGAGCAAAGCGATATTGCCGCGCACCTTGCCGATGGAACTATTTTTCGAAGCGATGTCAAACAAGCCAAGCAATTGAAGACGCGCGGCGAAGAAATCGATGCAGAAGTCTCGGCAGCGATGATGCGTTGGGAAGAGCTGGAAAAACGCAAGAGCTAGGCAGTTTGTCGGAAGTTATGCCTGATTGTTTCGTTATATCGGGTTCGCTTTTTTTGTAGTGGACATCATCTCTGAAGGTGACTTTGTAGTAGAATAAACATACAGAGATTTTGCTTTTCGGAGTGAAACCGATGCAAAGAACATTTAATATATTTGAAAGGATCCGTCATGAACAAAACTAAATTTGCAATCGTAACTGGAGCAGTATTTATATTGGGTGCTGCAAGCGTGAGCTATGCTGCTGAAGAAACAACTACGACAAAAGCGCCGCTTGAGCAGGCCGAGAAAAGCGTCGGTGACAATCTGGCTAAGGATACCGACAACAAAGGTCTGCAAACTGCCGCTAAACACATTGAAGCCAACGAAACGCGAATAGCAGAAAAGCGTGCGGAAATGGCGGAAAAACACAGTGTCGATCGTTCCGAAAGGGCGGAGCGTCCCGAAAGGACAGAGCGTCCCGAAGTAGCCGAGCGTCCTGAAAGCGCGGGTCGCCGTTAATTAGCACACTAAGATAACCTCCTATTTTTCGGGAGTGCATCCAATAACCCTCCGGTTTTACCGGGGGGTTATTTGTTCTTTACCTAATAATTTGAAAGAACTTAACTGCATGAAGAGCAAGTTTGTAATAATTTTGTTGTCGTCATTTATCGCGAAAGGCGCATGCGCTGTTGATGGCAGCTTAACTTTATCCACCGGGTTTGATTTTAGTTCCGGCAAATACGGCACGGCCAACACCACCAATATACTTTCCATCCCGGTAATCGGTAAGTGCGAGACCGGCCATTGGTTATTCAAGTTGACCGTCCCTTACCTTTGGATTTCCGGTTCGAGCGGAGTTGTGCCCGGCATTGGCCCTATGGCCACAACCACAACCAAAACCACAACTTCGCGATATGGCTTGGGTGACATGATCGCAGCAGTAACTTACAACGTTTATGAAGGCAGTGGATCAAAATCCGCTATAGATTTAACCGGCAAAATTAAACTGGCCACGGCAGATGCGGGGTTGGGTTCGGGTCAAGATGATTATGCGGCGCAAGTGGATGTTTACCAAAGCTTGGGTAAGTTCACCGCTATGGGTTCGTTGGGCTATAAGATTCTGGGTAGTCCTCCCGGGATTGCTATGCAAGGAGCGGCCTATGGATACCTCGGGGGAGCCTACCAATTCACCGCGCAAACAAGCGGCGGTGCCGAGATGGATTTATCCCAGAGCCCTTCAGCGACAACGGGGGAGCAGCGGGAGCTTATGGTTTATGTAAGTCACAAGATCGACAAGAAGCTAAAGATACAAGGCTATGTGCTCAAGGGGTTTGCCAACGGCAGCCCTGATCGCGGAATCGGAGCACTGGTTTCTGCCAAGTTCTAATGCGGAGTTGCTTTGTGACATCAAGCCGGGTGTGTCCAACCGGCTTTATTGTTGATTATTACTTTCTGATTCCCAGCGTGTGCTTCACTCCTGTGCTGAGCAGCAGTACGCAGAGAGCCGCCAGCACGCCAACTCCCAGGATATGAAGCGCCTCACCGGAAAAATGGAATAACCCGCGCAACATCGGCACGCTCAAGACTACCGTTAACACGACACTGGCGCCCAGCACTATCCACCACAGAGCCGGGTTGCGGCGCTCCATGATGCTGCTTCCGAATGTGTCCAGTGTGCGGTTGGAAAATATCAGCGCGATGTTTCCCGTTACCATTGCAACGAACACCAATGCGCGTACCGTGTCTTCATTCATGCCAGCGCTGAGCGACCAGGCATAGATCGCCACGGCAACCGCCAATGCGGCCGTGCCTTGCAATAAACTGCCCAGCATGATCCTGCCGCCGAACAGCATTTCGTTCTGGTCGCGCGGTGGGCGACGCATCACGTTGGACTCTTCCGGTTCTGCCTCGAATGCGATAGCGCAGGTTGGGTTGATGATGAGCTCCAGAAACATGATATGTGCTGGCAGCAACAGCAACGGATATCCGAGCAGCACCGGCAACAGCGCCATGCCGACGATGGCGATATGCACCGCCAGTGTGTAGCTCATCGCCTTGCGCAGGTTGTCGTAGATGCGCCGCCCCAAACGAATGGTGGCGGCCAGTGAAGCGAAGTCGTCGTTGAGCAGCACCAGTCCGGCGGCTTCGCGCGCCACGTCGGTGCCGCGCTTGCCCATCGCCACGCCGATGTGTGCCGACTTGAGCGCGGGCGCATCGTTCACGCCGTCGCCGGTCATCGCGACGATTTCGCCATTGGCCTTGAAGGCTTCCACGAGGCGTAATTTTTGCTGCGGCACGATGCGCGCGAATACTTGCACGTCGCGCACTCGCGCACGCAATGCTTTATTTGACAGGCTATCCATCTCGCTGCCGGATAAAATTTGCGTGGATGGTAAACCCAGCTCGCGGGCAATCGCCTGCGCGGTGCGCGCATGGTCGCCGGTGATCATCACCACACGGATACCTGCTTCGTGGCACAGCGCGATGGATTCCCGCGCATCCGCGCGCAGCGGGTCTTGCAGGCCGAGCAGGCCGACAAAATAAAATTCGATGTCGTGTTGTTGTGCCGGCCAACGCTGCTCCGTTTGCAATCCTGATCCTTGGCCGGGTTTGAGTTTTGCGCGCGCCACACCCAGCACGCGCAGGCCTTGGTCCGCCATCTCGGCGGCCACTTGCTCGATAGCGCGAGCTTCTGCTTCGGATAAATGGCACAGGTCTATGATGGCTTCCGGCGCGCCTTTGGCCGCGACGATGTGGTGCGGCTGACCATCGCCTTGCCAGACGTGCGACATGGCCAGCAATTCCGGTGACAGGCTGTATTCGTGCACCAGTTGCCACTCGTCATGCAGGTGTTCGCTGCCGCTTAAGGTGCGCTTGCCCAGTTCGTGCAGGGCGCGCTCCATGGGGTCGAACGGATCGCGCTCGCTGGCGAGGATGCCGAATTCCACCAGCTCGTGCCAGGGTTCCGGCAACTCGCTGTGGGCATCAACATTCAGCATCTGATTTCCGCTATACAACTTGCGGATCACCATGCGATTCTCGGTCAGCGTGCCGGTCTTGTCCACGCATAGCACGGTGGTTGCGCCCAGTGTTTCGATCGCATCCAGCCGCCGCGTCAGCACGTTTCGCCGCGAGATGCGCCACGCACCCAGCGCCATGAACACCGACAGGATCACCGGGAATTCTTCCGGCAATGCAGCCATCGCCAGACTGATGCCCGCCAGCAACGCATCGAGCCAGTGGTCATGCACGATGCCATAGGCAAGCACCAGCACTACGCATAGTGTGCCAGCCAGAATCGCCAGACGACGCACCAGTCTGTCGGTCTGGATGCGCAGTGGCGAGATGCCCGATCGAGCGCTCTCCAGTGATTTTCCGATCTGCCCGATGGTGCCGGACTTGCCGGTCGCGGTCACCAGTCCGATGCCGCTGCCTTGCACCAGTACTGTTCCTGCGTACACGAACGGCTGATCATCCCCGCCTGGCTGTTGAACTATCGCGTCTTTGTTGCCTTCATGTTTACGCACCGGAACCGATTCACCAGTCAGCATGGATTCATCGGCTAGCAAGCTATTGCAACTAAGCAGCACGGCATCTGCGGCGACGCGATCTCCTTCTTTGAACAACATCAAATCGCCTTGCACCACCTCGCGTCCAGCGATGCGTTGACGCTGGCCATCGCGTATCACCAGTGCGCGCGGGCTGGACAGGTCGCGCAACGCCTCCAGCACCCGTTCGCTCTTGCGCTGCTGGAATACGGTCAGGCCTATGACGAGCACCACGAAGAACAGCAGCATCAATGCGTCTCCGATACTGCCCAGCAGCAGATAAATACCACCAGCCGAGATCAGCAACAGGAACATCGGTTCGCGCAACACATCGGCAATGATGTGCCACACGTGGCGTGGAAGGGGCGGGTTCAACTCGTTGTATCCGAAATCCGCCAGGCGTCTTTGTGCTTCTGCCGTGCTTAGCCCTGAGATTAGCTGTTCGTCGTTGACTGTACTCATGTCGCTCTATACCATTGCGATGCAATGCGGCCAGCATACCGCGTTAGCGGTCAGAGAGTAAATCGCAGCAGTACCCGGTGAATTATTTTATAATCCATAAATTGAAAGTGGCCATATCAAATGCGGCGTAGCAAGGATATGGTAAATTGAGGTCTTATCAAAATAAATGGAACTTAACAGAAACGGGGCTATCTCATTGATTCCCCAATTTGGGCTTATTTCATAAATTTGGGGAGTTAAAGTATGAAGCAATACAGCAAGCGCATGGTGACCGTTCATTGGCTGACCTTGGCATTGTTAATCGCCGCTTGGTATCTTGGCGATAGCCTGGCTGACGCAACGGAAGATAGCAAGGCAACGTTGGCCGGATATATCACGCATATTGCAGTAGGTGCCGCGGTTCTATTGTTGACCGTGACGCGTTTATTGTTTCGCAGCAAAGATGGTATGCCGCCTCCCTTGGGGCAGACGGCGATGGATAAAGTAGCCAAGGGTATCCATCATATTTTGTATACCGTGCTGTTCGTGTTGCCGGTGAGCGGAGCGCTGACACTTGTCTCAGGCGGTGCTGGCAAAGCGCTTCTGGCAGGCAATGCGAATTTGCTGCCGAAGAAAGATGGTTATGAACATGTGTTTGCACACGAGGTTCACGAAATGCTGGTGACGGTATTGATCGTTCTGGTGGTAGTGCATCTGCTCGGTGCGATCAAGCATCAATTCATCATGAAAGATGGTTTGATGGAAAGGATGGTGTTGCGCAGAAAGAGTTGATTTTGCGCAAGGTCATGTAGGAGAAGAGTGCTGCAAAGCAAAGGGCGGGCTGATCCCCCGCCCTTTGTTTTTGGGCGGAGCAAAGCCGCATGATGGGTCACAGCATCAGCGTGTCATTCAAGCAGGTCTTGGCTTGTGCCAGCCGCGCCAACGTGGGCAGCAGATTCAATCCGGTTGATTCCTTCAGCGCCAGCGCGTTTTCTTTCAGGTCGCTGAAAGAGACTTTGACAAGATTTCTTGCTGCCGCGAACGCAATTGCATTGCCGCTTTCGCATGAAGGAAAAACCAATGCTCTATCTGAAAAGGCTTCCATGATGCGTAACGAACTGGCCTCGAAGCCGCGACTGCGTGCGAGCAGGTTGACCGCCAGGATGCCGTCATCGCTCAAGTGCGCGCGACACGATTGATAGAACGGCAAGGTATCCAGTGCACCGGGACGCGCGTTTTCGTCGAAGCCATCCACCAGGATAAGGTCAAATCTATTGTTGTTGTTCAGCATATATTCCGCACCATCGCCGATGACGAGATCGATGCGCTTGGGATCTTCAGGCAGTTTGAAGAATTGCCGCGCGGCGGCGACCACGGCGGGTTCGATTTCCACCACAGTCAGATGCGCGAGCGGGTGATTGCGATACAGGAATTTGGTCAGGGAAGCAGTGCCCAATCCGATTGTCAGTACCTTGCGCGGCCAGCGTGAATCATCGCGCAGCAGCAACGAAACCATCATCTCCTGGGTATATTCCAGCTCCAGATTCCACGGGCGCGCGATGCGCATCGCGCCTTGTATCCAGGTCGAGCCGAAGTGCAGGTAGCGCACACCGGATTCTTCGGAGATGTCGATTGGAAAATTCACGGTCAAAGCAAATCAAGCCGTAGAGAAAGAATCGGCAAAGCGAAATAGTTTATTGCCAATGATTCAGCAACCAGCGCGCCCATTCGGTAACGTCACTGGCTGTCATACCGATGGCGGTTCCTTGCTTAGCCAGCGCATCTCCCGCCGCACCGTGCAGATGCACGGCCAACAGCATTGCGTGGTCTGCCGTCAGTCCTTGCGCGATAAAGGCGGCGATCATGCCGGTCAGCACATCGCCCATGCCGGCGCTGCTCATGCCGGGATTGCCGGTCTTGTTCACGAACAATTTACCGTCGCTGGTGACGCACAGGCTGTCTGCGCCCTTCAGTACCACGCTGCACGCGAATTTTTGCGCCAGTTTTTGCACTGCTGCAACGCGGTCTGTCTGCACAACTTTCGAGCTGCAAGCCAATAAATTTGCCGCTTCACCGGGGTGTGGCGTGAGCACAGTTGCGCTCTTGCGAGCCAATAGCAGGGTGTGCAGCTCGGTGCTCTGCGCGAGGATATTCAGCGCGTCGGCATCCAGCACCAGCGCTGCTTTGCTGTGCAGGGCATCATAGAACATCTTTTGCGCCACCATGTCGTTGCCGAGTCCGCCGCCGATCGCCAGCACGTCCACTCCGGGTAAGTGCAGCGCATCGGAGGCCGAATGCAGCATCAGTTCCGGTTGAAGCATATCCACGCTCGGCGCGTTCTCCGCCAGCAGGCCGACATGCACGCAACCTGCCCCGAGCTTGAGCGCGGCGCGAGCCGCCATGAGAGGGGCACCGATCATGCCGGAGGATCCGCCGATCGCCGCGACCGTTCCGAATAGCCCTTTGTGGCTGTCGCGCGGGCGTTTCGGCAATAGTCTGGCAACTTGCTTTTGGGTGATCTCAGCGATTCGTTTGCTCATAAGTAACTCGATCCTGGTTTGCAAAGTCTGCATAGTATAATCGCGGTCTGATAATTATTCTTGATTGCTATCGCCATGTTTCAAGTTTCTGTCGGCATTCCGGCCTTATCTTCTTTCCGTCTCGAAAAACTCCGTGTCGCGATTGAAGATGCCGCCCCTGGCATTGTCACCGCGGATACGCGCCATTGTTATTTCAGCGAGTTGAAAGGCGAGAAATTGTCCGGTGCGCAAGCCAAATTGCTGGATAAGGTGCTGGGCATAGCCAAGACGGCGGGCGAGCCTGCTGACGTAAATAAATATCAACGCCTGCTGGTCGTGCCGCGCCTCGGCACGATCTCGCCATGGTCCACCAAGGCCACCGAAATCGCGCGGCATTGCGGATTGTCAGGCGTGAAGCGCATCGAACGCGGCGTAGTGTATTACCTCACCATTCCAGGCGGCAAGCCCCTGAGCAAGACTGAGCAGGAGGCGGTGTTGCCGCTGTTGCACGATCGGATGACCGAGACAGTGCTGACCGCCATAGATGGTGCAGTGGAAAAAATATTCCGGCACGGCGCGCCGCAACCGCTATCCAGCGTGGATGTGCTGATAGGTGGCAACAAGGCATTGGAGAAAGCTAACCGCGAAATGGGTCTTGCGCTGTCGGCGGACGAGATCGAATATCTGGTGGAAAACTTTCAGAAGCTGGGACGCAATCCGACCGATGTCGAGCTGATGATGTTCGCTCAGGCCAACTCGGAACATTGCCGCCACAAGATATTCAATGCCGATTGGGTGATCGACGGCAAAGCGCAGGACATCTCACTGTTCGGCATGATACGCAACACGCACAAGGTCAGCCCGCGGGGCACCATCGTCGCGTATTCCGATAATTCGTCCGTCATTGAAGGCGCGCGAGTCGAGCGCTTCTATGCGCGCGCCGACGGCGGCTATGCGTTCAGCGATGAGTTGACGCATACACTGATGAAAGTGGAGACGCATAACCATCCCACCGCGATCGCGCCGTTCGCCGGCGCGGCAACGGGCAGCGGCGGCGAGATACGCGACGAAGGCGCGACCGGCAGCGGCTCGAAGCCCAAGGCAGGGTTGACCGGTTTTTCGGTATCCAATCTGAATATTCCGGGGTTCGTGCAGCCTTGGGAAACGCCTTACGGCAAACCCTCACGTATCGTCTCCGCGCTTCAGATCATGCTGGAAGGTCCCATCGGCGGCGCAGCGTTCAACAACGAATTCGGACGCCCCAATCTGGCAGGATATTTCCGCACCTTTGAAGAGAACGTCAGCGGCGAGATGCGCGGCTATCACAAGCCCATCATGCTGGCGGGCGGAGTCGGCAATATCGCGGCGATCCACACGCACAAACACGAGCTGCCGGTCGGCGCGCTGGTGGTGCATCTGGGCGGTCCCGGCATGCTGATCGGACTGGGCGGCGGCGCGGCATCCAGCATGGACACCGGCAGCAACGCCGAGAAACTGGATTTCGATTCTGTGCAGCGCGGCAATCCCGAGATGCAACGACGTGCACAGGAGGTAATAGACCGTTGCTGGCAGATGGGCGCGGACAATCCGATCCTGTCGATACACGATGTAGGTGCTGGCGGCATGTCCAACGCGCTGCCGGAGCTGGTGCATGGTGGCGGACGAGGTGCGAACTTCGAGTTGCGCAAGATACCGCTGGACGAGACCGGCATGTCACCGAAGCAGATATGGTGCAACGAGTCTCAGGAGCGTTACGTACTGGCGATAGCGCCGGAACGACTGGAAGAATTTCGCGCCTTCTGTGAGCGTGAGCGTTGCCCGTTTGCGGTGGTGGGTGTCGCGACGGCAGACGATCAACTCATCGTGCATGACACCACATTCAAAAATGATCCGGTGCATATGCCGCTGTCAGTGTTGCTCGGCAAGCCGCCGAGGATGACGCGCAATGTGACGCGCGAAGTTCCGCGGTTGCATTCCTGCGATATTTCCAAGATCGAGTTGCATGATGCGGTCGAGCGCGTGCTGCGATTGCCGTCGGTGGCGAACAAGACTTTCCTGATCAGCATCGGCGACCGCACCGTGGGCGGCATGACTGCGCGCGACCAGATGGTCGGCCCTTGGCAAGTGCCGGTGGCAGACGTCGCCGTCACTCTGATGGGCTTCAATACGAATCGCGGCGAAGCTTTTGCGCTTGGCGAACGCACTCCGCTGGCGCTGGTGAACGCCCCGGCCTCGGGACGCATGGCGGTAGGCGAGGCGATCACCAACATTGCCGCTGCACACATCGAAAAAATCAGCGACATCAAGTTGTCGGCGAACTGGATGGCGGCGGCGGGACATCACGGCGAAGATGCCGCTCTGTTCGATACGGTTCGCGCGGTGGGCATGGAGCTTTGTCCTCAGCTTGGTATCAGCATCCCGGTCGGCAAAGATTCCATGAGCATGAAGACCACTTGGAAAGAAGGCAGCGAAGACAAGGCCGTCACTGCGCCGCTGTCGCTGATCGTGACTGCCTTTGCACCTTGTCCTGATGCGCGTCACACAGTCACACCGCAGCTCGGTGCTTACCTCGATACCACGCTGCTGTTGATCGATCTGGGCTATGGCAAGAACCGCATGGGCGGTTCGGCGTTGGCGCAGGTATACAAGCAGGTCGGCGATGTCGCGCCGGACGTGGATGACCCCATAGCTCTCAAGTCATTCTTCGAGCTGGTGCAACACCTGAATACCGAAAATAAATTGTTCGGCTATCACGACCGCTCCGATGGTGGCTTGTTCGTGACGCTGTGCGAAATGGCGTTTGCCTCACATGTCGGTCTGGACATCCGTCTCGACGAACTGCATGGCGACACGCTGCGTACCTTGTTTAATGAAGAGCTGGGTGCAGTGATACAAGTGCGCAACCGCGATGTGCAGCATGTGATGGAACTGGCGCGCGATTCGGGGCTGAAGGGCATACACAAGATCGCCACGCTGAATAAAACCGGCATGATCGAAATTTTGCATCACGGTCAGGCAGTGTTCTCCGCAAGCGGCGTGAGGCTGCAACGCATCTGGTCGGAGACCACTTACCGGATGCAAAAGCTGCGCGACAATCCGGCCTGCGCGCAGCAAGAGTTCGACCGACTGCTTGATGCAGTTGATCCCGGACTGCATGTGAAGCTTACTTATGATCCGAACGAGAGTCCATCGCGTGCATTACTGCTCACTCGCCCCAAGATCGCCATCCTGCGCGAACAAGGTGTGAACGGCCATGTGGAGATGGCGGCGGCGTTCGACCGCGCCGGATTTGCCACGGTGGACGTGCACATGAGCGACATCATCAGCGGTCGCGTGAAGCTGGCCGATTTCAAGGGCTTCGCGGCCTGCGGCGGATTCTCCTACGGCGACGTTCTGGGTGCAGGCGAGGGTTGGGCTAAATCCATCTTGTTCAATCTGCGAGCACGCGACGAATTCGAGGCATTCTTCCAGCGTCAAGATACCTTTGCCTTAGGCGTGTGCAACGGCTGCCAGATGATGAGCAACCTGCACGAGATCATTCCGGGTGCGGACAACTGGGCGCACTTCTCGCGCAACCAGTCCGAACAATTCGAGGCACGCTTCGTGATGGTAGAAGTGCAGGAATCACCGTCGATGTTTTTCAAAGACATGGCGGGCAGCTGCATGCCTATCGTCGTGTCGCACGGTGAAGGCTATGCCGATTTTAGTTCCGACATCACGCCCGCAAGCGGGCATGAGTCTTCACTGAAACTTCGTTTTGGCGACGACAAGAAATTGAAAGCTGCGCAGAAGCTGGTGACGATGCGCTACGTGGACAACAGCGGCAAAGCGACCGTGATATATCCGCTCAACCCCAACGGTTCGCCGCAAGGCATTACCGGCCTCACCACACCGGACGGGCGTTTCAGCATCATGATGCCGCACCCCGAGCGTGTTTTCCGCGCCGTGCAGAACTCCTGGCATCCGCGCGTATGGCAGGAGAACAGCGCATGGTTGCGCATGTTCCAGAATGCACGTAAGTGGGTTGGGTAGGGGGTTGAGTTTATGAAAATAATACGGTGACCGCATGGTCGCCGTGTTATTGCTCTTCTAAATATGTGTGGAAGGTACTCCGCATGATCCTCTGGAGGCGACACCGGATAGCAATAGGCGTGCAGTATTCGTGCATGCTCAAATCTATTTCTTGCCGCGCAAAATTATTTGCACGCGTCGGTTCGGCTGCAAGCAATCGATCTGCTTCTCCCTGCTGAGATTGGTCGAACATTGCACCAGTGGTTGTGATGACCCCGCACCGCTGGTGTGTATCTTGTCTGCCGGGATCCCTTTGCTGACCAGGAATCGTTTGGCGCTCTCGGCACGTTGTTCGGAAACTAATTGGCTGCGCTCAGGATATTTGTCGATGCCAATGCGGTCGGCGTGACCGACCAGCACGACCTCATCCAGTGTAGTCGCCATCTTGATGCTGTTGACCAATTCGTTGAGGTGTCGTTGCGCGGGTGGTCTCAGCCTCGTTTCGCTAAAGACAAATAATACTTTACTTGATAGCGTGATGTTTACAATGGCCGTCATCTGGGCAACGCAGTCGTTGATAGAGTTTAGTGCTTCATTGAGCAGCTCTTCCGCGCGGTTTGTGTACGATTCCGCATGTCGCCAGCTGGATTCCAGTTTGATGTGTCCGGCCCATATCAGGTGAACTTCGGCTTCGGCGACAGAGCGCTGCCCGCAGGAAAATTTAACGTGGTTTTTCAGTGTGGCGATCTTGTCCCACAGATCGGGACGCACCGCTTCGCTGCCCGTTATTTGCACCGGGGTATCCATGGTGATGTCGGGTTGTCTTTTCTCCAGCGCATTTAGTAGGGTCTTTGCCTGCCCGATAGCGTCAGGGATGATTCCGTTGTTTTCGTTGTCGTAATATTCGCTGCGTGCCAGATCAAGCCAGGTGCGGGCCTTGGCGAGATGGTAGTTGTCCGCACCGAGCTCGCCGAAGGCCAGCTTGTCTGCACGGCGTTGCAGTGCTTCGATTTGTTGCAGTCGCTTGGGCAGTAATTCCCCGTCTGCATGGACAAGGGAAATGTTCCCTATCAGGATAGCAAACACCAGAGAGAGGGCTCTTTTAATCATGCTTGATGTGTGAAATTATTGGTAGATTAATCGCAGCTTTGAATTTTTTCATTTTACCGGCTCCTTAGGGGTACCCGCAAATTTTACCCCGCGCAAAATAATTTGCCCGCGCCGGTTCGGCTGAAGGCAAGCGATTTGCTCTGCCCTGCTCAGCTTCGTCGAGCACTTGACCAGTGGCTGGGTCGAGCCTAAACCTTTGACGCGTATCTTGTCCTTCGGGATGCCCTTGTCGAGCAAAATTTGTTGGGTGCTTTCGGCACGCTGCAAGGAAATCAATTGATTGAGCTCTGGATATTTATCGTCGCCCAGACGGTCGGCGTGCCCGATCAGCATGACATCTTTCAGCATAGTATCCAGCTTGATGCTGTCGATCAATTGGTTGATGCGCGCGGGCGCAGACGGCTCCAGTGTCGCATCACCAGCGGCAAAAAACACATCGCTGGACACCGTGACATTTTCAATGACAGGCATCTTGGCAACGCATTTGTTGATGGAGGATTGAGCATCTTTGAGCAGCGCTTCCGCACTGTCCGCATATGCTTCTGCATGCCCCCAATTGGATTCCAGTTTGATGTGTCCGGCCCATATCAGGTGAACTTCAGCTTCGGCGACGGAGCGTTGCCCGCAAGGAAATTTAACGTGTTTTTTTAGCGTGGTGATCTTGTCCCATAGATCGGGACGCACCGGTTCACTGCCCGATATTTGCACCGGAGTATTCATGGTGATGTTGGGTTGTTTTTTCTCCAGCGCATCCAGCAATGCCTCTGCTTGCGTGGTGGCGGCGTAAACAATGCCGTCGCTTTCGAGTTCGTAATATTCGCTGCGTGCCAGATCCAGCCAGATGTGAGCCTTGGCGAGATGGTAATTGTTCGGGCCGATCTTGCCGAAGGTCAGCCTGTCGGCGCGGAGCTGCAAAGATTCGATTTGTCGCAGTTGTTGGGCATTTGATTCATAGCCTGCATGGGCAAAGGAGATGCTCCCTAACAGGATAACGAACACCAGGGAGAGAGTGCTTTTAATCATGCTTGATGCATCGGTGAGTTTTCTACCTGGCTATGCACAGCCGTGTAGCGATTCATTTTGCCGACCCCTTGTTGACGGCGGTTGTTTTTACTCCGTGCAAAATGATTTCCACGCGCCGGTTCGGCTGCAGGCAAGCGACCAGCTTTGCTTTTTTTAGTTTGGTCGAACATTTCACCAACGGTTGCGTCGAGCCTGCGCCGCTGGCGTGAATCTTCTCAGCCGGGATGTTTTTGCCGATCAGGTATTCCTTGATGCTTTCGGCGCGCTGTTCGGAAATTATCTGGTTGTGTTTCGGATATCCCTTGCTGCTGATGTTGTCGGTGTGCCCGACCAGAAGGATCTCTTCCAGTTGCCCCGCCGTCTTGATGTCGTCGGCCAGCGTGTCGAGGCGCCACAACGCGGATGGGATCAGCTTTGCGCTATTAAAGGCGAACATCGCATCACCCGAAAGTGTGATTTTTTCCAGGGGCGGGGGTGGCTGAGCCAGTTTTACAGCAGGCGGGGTACAGTTGTCGATCGCCACTTTTGCCGCGTAAATACGGTCTTCGGCGCCGTTCACATAAGATTCTGCATGGCTCCAGCCGGATTCGTATTTTTCGTGTCCTATCCACACCAGATAGACTTCGGCTTCTGCGATGGGGCGCTGTGCGCACGAAAACTTGGTGTGTTTTTTCAGCGTGGCGATCTTGTCCCATAAATCTGGACGCACCGATTCGCTGCCCGATATTTGTGTCGGAGTATCCATGCTGATGACAGCTTGTTTATTTTCCAATGCATCCAGCGATGTCGCGGCTTGTGCGATGGCGGCAGGGATGAATCCGCTGGTATCCTTATCGTATGCTTCGCTAAGGGCAAAGTTCAGCCAGGTGCGTGACTTGACGAGATGATAATTGTTCGAATCGAGTCCATTGGAAGCCAGTTTTTCAGCGCGGTGTTGCAGCGCTGTGATTTGTTGAAAATATTCGGACTGTGCCTCTTCATCGGCTAGTGCAAGGGGGACACTGTTCAGCAGCAAGGAAAATAACAGTAAGAATGCCGGTTTTTTCATGGTGAATGCCTTGTTAGATGATCATTGCACACAGACACGGAATGTAAGCTGGAAGCTTGGATTGGGACCGATGCTGCCGATAAATGCGCCCTTCGGATTGACGCGGATATGTGTGATGGCCGGAACGGTGGTATCGCAACCAGTTGTCACGTTGAATGTCGGTACAGCAGTCCATGTGACGCCTCCGTCATTCGAGAATGACAGGTCGTCGGTCGTATTGCTGAGCGAGGTAAAGGTGTAGGTCAGTGTGCTGGTAGTTGCACCTTGGGTGAACAGAACGGGTCCTGAGCCTGCGCCACCAATGTCATTAACATACAACAGTGTGTTGGCCGGAACCGGATCGGTGATGACTGTCGCATTGTTATCCACCGGGCCGCCGGAGTTGCTGGAGATGACGGCGTATTGCGCGACCGCGCCGGGTATGAATTTCGGATTGACCAGAAGATTCACCGGATCGGAATACACCGCTACTGTTTTAAGTATCGTGAGAGAAGGCATGATGCGCTCGCCGATGACAAACACGCCGAATCCACCCGCCTGGGTCATGCCGGTCGCCGTGGTGTTGAGGGCGTTTTTTGCGCCCATGGCCGGATAGCTCCACACGCCGCTGCTCTTGAGTCCGATGATGAAACTGCCTGTGGCTGCGCCGCCATCGACATCGCCGGCCACAAAAGTGAAGGTGGTGTTGTATGTGGCAAAGGCCAACGAACCTCCGGCTGTCAATGTCCAGTAACGGTTCACGCTCTTGGCCGGATTGACACCGGATGCGTTTGCTGTGGTGTCCACATGGTCGGGTGTGTCAGTACGTGCAGTGAGGCTGCTGTTCGCCAGCGTGGATGAAACGTTGACCATCGCAATTGCCGCAGGAGCGTAAACACCCGTAGTACCGATGGGGAAAGTGCAGGTGGTGGTACCGGGATTCAGCGTCGGATAATGGAGGTTCAGATTACCAAGCACATAGGTAGTGGCGCTGGCACCGACTATACCTGTGGAGCAACTCGATGTTATTTCCAGAATGTTTGCGCCGGTGGTAACGATCCCGCTGGTCAGCGTCAGGGTGCCGCTCAACACCGGACTGCCGCTCAGCGTGACTCCGTTGGCATTGTTGATGGTGAGATTGTTCAGCGCGCCAACGCTGCTCGGTATCAGAACACCGGCTGAAGTTCCGCCGAACACCAGGCTGGATGAGGAAGTCGTGCTCAGGTTGGCGGGCGTGCCTGCGATGGTTGGGCCGTTCAAAGTCAGGGTGTACGCCCCCACTGCAAACGTGCCGCTAGTCAGCGTCAGTGTGCTGCTCACGGTCTGACTGTTGCCTAACGTTACTCCGCTGGCATTGTTGATCGTCAGATTGTTGAAAGTGGTTGCTGCCGTGCCGCCAATAACTTGAGCAGCAGCACCATTCAGGGTGATGGTGCTGGTGTTCGCGGTAAAGGTGGTGCCATTATTTGTAAAGTTGCCGGCGACAGAATGGTTGAAAGTGCTTGCAGTGAACGTGGTACCGCTACCGAGGATGAAATTGCCACCTACCGTCAGCGCAGCGGCAGCTGTGGTGGTGGCCGTCCCGGACATCGTGAAGTTCCCCGAGATTGTCATGGCGGTCGCGGGCAGGGTCTTGACGCCGCTGCCGCTGAGCGTCAGGTGGTAATAGGTTGCCGGCGCACCGGAAGGGAGCGTTACCGTCTGTGCCGCACCGGCATAGTTGACAGTGTTGGGATTCGCCGAAGCGGTCAATGTGCCGGTTGCCAGTAACGGCCCGGAAATATTCAGCGTCGAATTCGCGGCGTTTACCCACGTCGAGCCGGGCACCGAGCCGGTGATCCCGGTTGTGGTGATTATTCCATTGTTGGTGACGGTGATAGCCCCGGAGATCGCGATCGGGCTGGCAATCGTAAGGTTGGCCGTTGAGAGAACTGATTTCGCGCTGGTGCTGACCGTAAGTGTCGCGGTGTTGGTCACCGATCCCGTTCCGTCGATGGTGGTGCCGGTGCCGCTCAGGGTGATAGCGCCGGTTCCTGAAACGGTGCCATTGACAGTGAAGTTCCCCCCCACGCCCAGAGTGAACGTCGAAGTGCTGAGCGTACCGCTCGTAACTGTCAGCGCTCCGGTCATGGCGGCGTTGCCAAGCAGGGTGACCACCCCTGCACCGTTGGTGTTGTTTACGGTGACGTTGTTGTAAGTCGTGTATGCCCCCATGTTTTGCGCCGCAACCGTGCCGTTGAAATTAATGGTGCCGGTCTTGGTGGTGGTGAGCGTGCCCCCGTTGCCGAGGTCGCCGCCGATATTTATCGTGCTGGCCCCGGTGGAAGTCAACAGCGTGTCAGAAGCAGTGCCCGCGAAGCCGATCGAGCCGCTGACGTTGATGGTGCCGGTACTCACGCTTACCACTCCGGCGTTACCACCACCTCCGCCGCCGTTGATGGTGATACTCGCGGCGTTAAGGGTGCCTGCACCCACGCTAAGAGTCTTGGTTGCGCCGCCGCCGGTGGGTCCGTATACGGTGATGGCGCCTCCCACGCTCAACGTGGAGCTAAGTTGCAATGTGGAAGATTGATTGCCTGCGGGAATCGACACCGAAGCGGCTGCAGAAGCGACGTCGACAGTAACCGTAGTGAGGTCAGCAATGGTCACGCTGTCAGCTGCACCCGGAATGCCACCCGGTGCCCCTGCGCATCCGGTCCCGGCCGCGCTCCATGTCGTCTGCGCGCTCCAGTTACCTGTAGCTACGGAGGTGCAAGCTGCGGCGGCATAGGTATCCTCGCCCCACAGAACCAATCCGGTCAGCGGCACCAACAGAACAAATATTCTAAAAAGTTTTTTCATAGTCATCACTCAGTAGTCATCGGGCGGGTTGTTTTGCCACTCTTGTTCAAACCGAAGGTGTCCTGATCCACTTTCATGCGCAGCGTGAGGTAAGGGCCTTGCGCGCGATAGGATGCATTGCTGAAGTCGCGGTCATCCATGCCGCGCGCGTTGTAGCCCATCGACAGCCACATGTTGTCCACCACCTTGTAGCCGACCGATACCCCGTAACCGTAGCTGCGCACGCCGGAATTCACCGAGCGCATCACCGAGCCGAACGTGCCGATGTCCCAGTCTTGCGTCAGGTCGTGGCGGACTTCCAAACCGATCAGGTCGGTGTAGCCTTTGTAGTCGGTGCCATCGATGAGATCCTGCACATACTTGGCGCCGTATTGCATCGCGATCTGGGTATGGCGGGTGGGCAGGTAGTTGGCGTTCAGGTTGTTCACCAGTTTTGCGCCATTGAGCGAGGAACCCGCGGTCTCGGTGGCCTGCGTGATGTAATCGGCGCGGTCGAACCACACCCACTGGCTGTCATTCGGACGGTGTGCGTACGACAAACGCAGGTCGTTGTTGCGCGTATAGCGGATCGCGCTGTTCACCAGGCGCATCGTGTAACCGGCAGCCACCGAGCGGCCTTGATCGAGGTTGCGCTGTGCGCCGAATTGCAGGTTCCTTTGCTGGTCGAGGTCGGAATTGCGAATCTCGATGCGCCCGTCGCAGCTCCACAATTTGTCATTGTAAGCGGCAGATACCGCCGAGGCGGTGTAGTCCCCGGCTGCGGAAGGCAGTTGCGAGACGCCACCCGAGCCTGAGGGCAACGGGGTGTTGGAGTTCAGCGGTGTGGCAGTGTTATGCAGGGTCTGGCTGCGATCGACACTGAAGTTGGTTTGCCAGTGTTCGGTGACCTGCCAGCGTTGCACCATGCCGAGGTTGGTATACAAACGCTCGGCGTCGTTGGTGATGTTGTCACCCACCGAGGCCGACATCTCGTTGCCCGACCACGGCTGGGTGCGCACACCGGCGCGGGTGGTGTTGGCGGAAATGTTTTCGCCGCGTGCGAATTCCTGTTCGGCGAAGATCTTGCTTTGCTCGGTCACCTTGTAGTCTGTACCCAGTATCAACCGGTTCGGCATCGTGCTGCTGCCTGCGCTGCCGCCGCCGATCTCGGCCGCACTGCGTAACAAAAGGCGCTTGTCCATCATCGTGTATGCCGCGCCGCCGAGCAGTTGATTGCTTTGCGCGTTGCCCGCTGTAGTTTGGTCATGCGCGGTGCGTCCGCCGTAATAGGCGCTCAGCGCGTCGCTGATGGTGTTGTCGACGCGTCCTTCCACCAAGTTGTTTTTCGTCCCGCTGGTCGGGCTGTCTTGTTGATAGGTTTGGCCTTGCAGTTGTGTCGTATCGGATAATTTGTAGCGGCCATCCACTCCCACTTTGCGTGTGCCGATCTCCGAGGCGGCCTGTTGGCCAATGCCGAATCCTCCGGACTCTTCGCGTACATAGACTTTGGTGTCCCACTGTTCTTCGTGGTGTGTCACTTCACCCAGCCATGCATTGCCGTTGACAGGGTTGCCTGCAATGTCGCGGTTGGTCGCTGCCGCTTCGGCGCGCAGCTTGGTTTTGTCATCCAGTTGGTAAGTGGCATCCATGCCTGACAGATTTCCGCTTGCGCCCACCGTGCCTTCATGCACCAGGGTCGCGCCGATCTCAAGTTGCTTGGTCGGTTTGAAACTGCCGCGTCCGCCCATGGTTGCCTTCTGGTCGGAAGGATCGGCCGATTCATATTCGGCGACGATGTAGGTTGGATTGAAGTTGCCATCGCGCGAGGCGACCGGTTCGCGGAAAGTCAAAGTGCCCTGGTCGTAATCGATGTTGTAATCAAGATAGCGCGTCAGGTTTTGCGTGCTGACGATGTTTTGCGACTGGAAGCGGTCGCGGGTCTCGATGCGTATCTTGTCGGAGTTGGCCATCAGGTTGCCGCGCGATAGTTTGTACACGCCCGATGTGCCGTTGCCGGGGATCTCATCCTTGATGAAGGCTTGGGCAGTGACCGAGGCGAAGGCGTTGTAGCCCACGGTCTCGCCCTTGTATTCGCTCTTCACGCCGTTCAAGGTGCGGCTGTAGCGCGACAACTCGGTGACGGTCAGTCCGGTGTCGTAATCGCCGAACATCGCGTAGAACTGTTTGCGTTCCAGTTTTACATACAGGCGGCTGGAGCTGGCCGCATCAAAATTCGCCTGGGTCGCATCGGCATACAGCGTGTAATACTGCGTCGGGTCGACGGCTTGCTTGAGCGATTTGTTTCCTGTTTCCTTGGAAGTGTCATAGGCCAGGGTCAGCAGGTAATCGCCCCTGATGCTTCCCTTGGCGTAGAACGCCAGCTTGTCATTATCGAACAGTTGAGTATCGGCTTCTGCAGCCTGGAGTTCCTGGATGTTGCCGGACAGGGTCTTGTGTCCCAGCGTGCCTTCGCCAAAACCGACCAGTATCCAGTCGCGTTGTCCCGGTTCCAGCCATGCGCGTACTTCCTGTTTGCGCTTGTCATCGAACTGGAAGTTGAGGACGGCTTCGCCGGTCTGGGTAGTCGGCTCCAGTTCGATCATCGCCAGGCCGTCGCCCTTCACCTCGAAGCGTGCCTTGCCGCCGACGCGTCCGGCCAGTGGTTCGCGATCTATGCCTTCGCGGCGGTCATAGGAGCGGTACGGTTCGTTCAACATGAACTCGCCGTTGACGCCGCGACGGATCGGCACGCCGTCCTTGTCGAACAAACGCACGGCGATGATCGGGCGTGTCTTGCCGTCGGCGAACAGGCGGGATTGCTGCGGCACGAATTCAACGTGATCCGGAGCAGTCGAGTAATGGATGTTGCGCATGGTGCGGCTGACTTCCTTGCCGGAGGCATCCGTCACGATCAACTCCAGGCGGTTGTCTCCATCCTTGATGTGGATACCGCTCCACAAGGCCAGCGATACAGTGTGTGCCGCATTGGTTTTATCGCCGTCAAAATACAGCGGGCTGACATCGTCGCCGTTCAGTCTCAGCTTGGTGGTTTGGCCGGGAGCATGTTTTATTGCAGCCTTGATGACTGGCAGGGCAGGCAGGAAAGTTTCCTGCGGATGCAACCATTCGGTGCCCGGTTGCGCGCCGGCCAGCCACGCTTCATCGTAAGGCAGGATTTCCAGCAGATGGGTAGGATCATCGTCATGCGGTGTTTTTGGTGGACGAACATCAACGGCTTCGACCAGCACATTCGCAAAAGTTTGCGCGCTGGCCGGTGCATGATCGGCCAAGGTGACAGACGCAACGGGAATGTTTTGTGCGGCGCGGCCCGGCGGGGTGAAGCGCACCAGCGATTTGATCGTCGCGTTCGGCGCGACGTCAGTAACTGCAAAAGAATATTGATCCTGCCATTGTGTGGGGCGCGCAAGGTTGTGGAAGATCAGTGCTTGATCGACCTTGTCTGGGTCGGCGATAGGTGTGCCATTCAGCTTTGCACTGCCGGGGACATATTTGGCGAGTTCCGGCAGCATCACGGTAGCCGAGTAGCCGGTCACATCGGCGCCGCTTTCCAATGCCAGCGACACGACGGTCTTGTTATCTTGTTGCTGCGTGCTCAGTATTTGCGTGATGCGCACAGAACCGGGCGCTTTCTTTTGCACGTGGAAATCGGCGCGCCAGAGAGTGCCGCCGCGCAGGTTGACGAACTGCGAATACTTGCGTCCGGCAAAGCGGGTGTTCTTTTCGCAGGCGACCACTTCGTAATCCTTGGGCAATGAATCCAGATCGAGCTGCACCACGTGCGTACCAGGACGCAGATTGTCGATGTGCCAGCGGCCTTCCTGATCGGTCAATATGTAAGTGCCATCTTCCAATACGATGCGCGCGTTAGTCATACCTTTTGTATCGCTGTCCATCTTGTCGCAAGAACCATCGATCACGCGGCCGATCAGGAAAGATTTGTTGCGATACAGATCTTCGCGCACGACCACGCTGGCGTGCGCAGTGTTGGAAGTGAGGCCGCCGGTGGCGGCAGCGGTATTTTCAGCCGTGCCGGTGTGCGCACCGGGAGTCACTTCCAGCACATACCTAACAGCTACGGTACTGGCTGCGGGGATGTTGATGCTGAAGGTGAGCGTGCGTGCATCGGTGGAGACCGTCGGGTCAGGCATCGCCACACCATTCAAGCGGGCAGAACCTTTCTGGTAGCGGAAACCTGGCGGCACATGATCGGCGATCAGTGCGCTTGCCAGAGGTGCGGGGGTGTTGTTGGCGATGCTGAGTGTGTAAGGCACAAACTCGCCGGTGCCGACCACGGTTTTGTCGGCGGTTTTTTGTATGCTCATGACCGTGAATCCGGAGTCCACCGGAATATCGATTTTCAGCGCCGGACCCCACAGCGAGAAAGTGCCACCATAAGAACCGCCAAGTATCGGAGTCGGATTGCCCCAGATAACAGGTGCGACAAGCGGCGATCCGACTGAGGCGGGCAGGCTTGCTGCCGCTACAGCAGAGGGGAAGCCGTTCCCGGGAGGTGGTGTGACTGCGAACTTGAAGCTGCCTGCAGGTACTTGCGGGAAGCGGAATCCGCCCGCGATCATGGTGGCGTCGCAATTGGTAGGCGAGCCGGAGATGACCGGTTGCGTCAGCACAGTCACTCCATCGTCACAGTGTACCGTGACGGGCAAGCTGGTCACTGAATCGACCAAGCTGATCGTTGCGCCGTTGACCGGCACGCCGGTCGCCGAATCGAACAGGATGCCGTAAGGGTCCATCAGCGCGTTGCTGGTGCTGGTGACCGCGGCAGCGCAATTATCCGTGTAAGTGCCGGTGATGATTTCGTTGTGCACCGATACGGTGATGTTGCCGTCGTTGATAACAAGGCCTGCGGTGTTGGAGGGCACTGCACCGACGAATACCCCGGTGGATACCCCGGTCTCAGTCAGTTGTACCACGATGCTGTCACCGCCGCTGGTGGTCAAAGTCACCACGACGGTGTCGGCCACGGCGGGATTGGTATTCGCATCAAAGCTGGTCACGCGCACAAAGATCGGCTCGTTGCGCAAGTAAGCCGAAGAAGGATTGCTGAGCGGGGCGAGCAGCAGACTGGCTGGTAACGCTGTCGGTAAGGCGTTGCCCAGCAGGGTCGGATTGGCAAGCGGGGTAAAAGGCCCGGCAAGCGCGCCGCTGGCTGAGTACGCGCTTGGCTGCACCGATTCAGTCTTTGCAGTTACTGGAGCTTGAGCAGCACGAGCAGGCGGGATGTATTGCAACAACTCGATCTTCACCCCGATGGCGGTACAAGCGGCAGTGGTTACGTTGGCCGTACTCGTGCCGGACAACGGGGTCACGCCAATCGTGTAATTAGCGGTCGCGGTGTTGCTGATCAGCGTGCTCGGTGTGGTAGCAGACAACGCGGCAGAAGATAGTATGCACAGCGAAAAAATGAGTAACGCTTTTTTGTAGACGCACTGGATTTCTTTCAGGGCGCCTACAAAAAAGCGGGCTGCCCCGGCAAGCCGGGACAACACACGCAAAAGCCCAGCACCCGCCCGGCAAGCCGGACGGGTGTTGAGCATGGATGTAGCTATGTGCGTCATGTGCTTTATTACTGCACCCTTGTTACTGCACCAAGGTGTTGAACATCACCGACACGCTTTCACCCGCATTCAACAGCCCTGCCGTAGCATGACCGGTACCACCATCGATAGGCAGGATGGTGGCAAATGTGGCCGTGATATTGGGTGAGGTAAATTCAACGCCGTCCCCATCGCTCGCGGTAGTGAAATAGCTGACGGTATTGGAACCAGCAGCAGATCCACCCAGAATCCGCGCTACCGGAACCGTCACCTTGAAGCCTTTGGTGCCAGGACCTGCTATGCAGGTTGCAGCATTGGTTGGAACAGTCAGTGCGGCAGCTTGACCCAGATCTAACGTCAACTGGGCGACGGAAAGCGCATCGGAAATGGTTGTCAGCGTAGCAGGCGCACCAGCCGCCCCATTGCTTATCGTGATCGTCCATCCCGTCATGGAACCCGGGATGTTCTTCGGGTTAGTCACGCCATTGACCGCATCGCACAACAATGTGGCAGTTTTAGTTACAGTAAGCACGGCAGTTGCCACCTTGTACGCGCCATAGGCGGAATGAGCGCCATCGGTCGCCACATCGCCAGCAGCCACACCGGCAATGTCGGCAAACACGACATCCACACCGGCTGTATTTGCAGAGCCAGAGTTATTGAGAACCACGGCATTTGCAACTACAGCGGCGGGTTCTTCAGCTGCTGCCAATGGGTTCGGCCAGGTTGTCACGGCCTTCAGGGTTATTACCGCCGCATCGTTGTTTACTTGGGTTAACGGGATGCTGGCAGCCTGAACAAACACGCAAACAGGAGCACCTGCTGCCACGGAATTAATAACACCACCAGCAACCAGAGCGCCGACTGTTACTCCATCGCAACCGGTATTCAGGTAGATCGAAAACGCACCCGAGTCGAAGTTGTCGGTAACACCTGCGCCCACTGTAGTGCTTGCCGTATTGGCCGCAGTCAGGTTGTAACCCTGAGTGGCGTTACCATTGTTGGTGATTGTAAATTTTGTCGAATTTACATTGGTCGCGCCGGGGGCTACGTTTGCAGCAGTTCCGTTGGATACCGTCAAATTGACTTTGTCATCCACTGTGAAACTGGTCACAGTACCGGCGCCTGCACCGGCAGTTGAGTTTCCAAGTGGCGCTGACTCTATAACGGTTTGCACCACAGCACCAACCGAGTAGGATAACGTTGCCTTGTTGGTGATGGATGTGCCGGACTGGGTTAACGCCAGCGCGCTTTGTGAGGCCAAACCAAACAACGCCGCACCGAACAACAGTGCGGCGAGTCTGGATAATATGCTTGTTTTAATCGATTTCATTTTGATACTCCTTAGAAAAGCACTGCTAAAAAATACGGTTTGTTGCAAACAACAGATACAAAAGTTTTCAGTCAAGGCGGGCCCGCAACTACTTTCAGTCCCCGCTCAGAAAATGGCGAGCGGATCCACGGTGGATCCGTCATCGGCTCGGTCATCATGAAACGTCCGGGGTAAGTCGAATAAAATTTATTCATTTGGGTAACTCCTTATTTGATGGCAGCGCGGAAACCGACTTCGCCGGATTTCCCTGCTGCCAATTCTTTTTTATAAATCCAGCGGATGTGCGTGTATTCCTTGGCGAGTGCGGTGCGCTCTTTGCCGTCCGCATCCTTGATCTTCAATTCCTCGGCGTGGCCGAATTGCTTACCGCCGTCCACCGAGAACAGGATTTCGCAATCTGGTCCGAATGCGCTGCCGCCTTTGTATTCGCTGTCGTTCGGGATCGGGTTGTCGATGACGAAGTTTTTGTCAACCGGTTTGTTGATGACATTTTTGAAAGTGGTGGTGTAAATGACTTCTGTGCCCGGAACGGCCTTGGTGACGGTGCTGCGCTTGAGCGTTTTGTTGCCCTTTTTGTCGGTAACTTCGATTTCGACTTGTGCGATGCTGGTCAGCTTGATCGCGCCTTCAGCTGCATGCACGTTAAATGAAAAGCTGCTTAGCAAGGCGAGCAGGGTGGTGGTTAGCAGTAAATTAACAATACGCATAGTGGTCTCCTTCAATCAATTGATCGTTGCGCGAAAAGTAATAGTTATGCTCGCAGGGGCGGCAACATTCCCCAGCGAGACGTTAACGGTATTGGCGGAAAACTGTGCATTGTCGGCATCAACGGCATCGGTCTTGGTTACGCCATTCACAGTGATGCTGCCTGGAACATAAGTGGTGCTGGCGGGCAACGGGTCGGTGATCACCAAGCCGGTAATCGTACCTGCGCCGGTGAGCACGACTGCGATCTGGTAGGTGATCACCGAGCCGGGCATCACTACTGACCCGCCACTCGGATCAAGCACGCTGGCAACGGTCTTGGTGATTGTCAGCGTTGGAATTGAGACAGAGTAGGTGTTGTGGGCGGAGTGTTTTGCATCGCGCGCGATATCCTCGGTACCGGCTATGTCAGCAAACAAGATGTCCACGTTCGCTGTATTCGCACCAGCCGTTTCTGTCATGACTCCACCCAGAGCGCCGGCTGTTGCGACGTATCCCGTCGCATTGAAGTTGCCTTGGGCTGTTGCGGTCAGGCCCACCAGCCCGGTGTTGCCAGAACCCAATGCAGCAGGAATGTCACACACTGCATAAACCGTTTTTGTCGCCCCTGCTGCCAACTCATCTATGTAAGTGGCAATATCCTGCGCTGCCTGATAGCCTGCTGTAGCGCCGCTTTCAACGAATGCGCTGCAAGCTGTGGGGTCGAAATTGTCGCCTGCTATCGCCCAGGTGACCGTCAGGCTGAAGTCCAAAGCGCTATTGGAGTTGTTGGTTACAGTAAAGGCAGTCGCTTGGGCCGTTGCAGGGGTCGCCACACTGGTAGTGACGCCGCCGACCACAGTCAGGTTGATCTTCTCGTCTACCAGTAATGTTACGGCTACAGAAGTGATGCTGGCTTGCGCTATCCCGCCAATGCTGTATGACAGCGAGGCCGAGTTGGAGATGGTGGTGCCGGCCGTCGTGCCGACCGCCCAGCTGAGTTGTGGTGTTAGCATCAACAGACAAACCCACACGCCGAGTTGGCAGGTGAGGGAGCTAGATATGAGGCGGCCAGCAAATCGGATAGATACCCCCTTGTTTTTTAGCGTGCAAGCAAGGCTGCTAAAAACGACGCTTAAAATTTTAATTAAATTATTCTTTATCAAAATATTTTTAATAATCGTAATTCACCTAATTACTTAAACGCATGGAGCATGCCAAGCATATTATTATTATAAAAATCATGAAAAATCAAGATAATAGTTGCCGTTTCTAATGTGGCTTTTAAGTGTTGAGAGGGCGGTTGGTTGCTGGGTGACGAAAAACTGACGCAATTTGTTGAAATAACGTCTAAAAAAGGATATGCCGATACGAAATCGCAGAAAAAATTCTGGTTATCGGCGAAGCTAAGCAGGGTAGTGCATTCAACTATAAGCCTTGGAAAAACAAAGGACACCATGAGGTGTCCTTTGTTTGCTTATTGATGGTGGATCATTGTCACTCGATCTTGGCTTTGCTGCGCAGGTCGGCTATATATTCCTGGATGGCTTGCTGCTGCATGCGCTGTTGAATTTGCGGCTTGAGTTCTTCGTACGATGGTATTTTTAGTGCGCGTACATCATCCAGCTTGATGACATGCCAGCCATCTTGCGTTTTCACGGGCTCTTTGGTGTATGCGCCTTTTTTCAGGCTGAGCAGGGCGTTGGCAAAAGGCGGAACGAAATTAGTCGGAACAGCCCAGTCCAATGAACCTCCTTTGGAAGCGGAGCCGGCATCTTTGGATTTCTCTTTGGCGATCTTGTCGAACTTGCCGTTCTTGCCCAGTTGTTTGATGATGGCTTTGGCTTCATCTTCGGTCTCCACCAAAATGTGGCGCGCGTTATATTCGCTTTTGCCGAGAGTGACTTTCAGCTTGTCATATTCCTGCTTGAGTTGATCTTCGCCGGGCTGATGTTTCTTGGCATAGTCCTGCACGAATGAACCGACCATAACCGATTGGACAGCAAGTTCAGTTTGTTGAATGACCTCGGGATCCTTGTCCATTCCTGCTTTTTTTGCTTCCTGTGTCAGCAACTCGAGACTGATCATATCTTCACGGATCGCTTTGCGCAGCTCCGGGCTATCCGGCTGCCCTTGTCCTGCAGCCATTTTGACGCGCACATCCACACGCGCCTGTGGAATGGAAACGCCATTTACCATGGCGGCGGATTTGTCCTCGGCATAAGCAGTGTTAACCGCCAGTGCGCTCAATATTGCCAGTGCTGCAAATTTTCCAGTTTTCAACATGCTTGAATTCCCTTCAATAAATTAAAAATTAACCGCTAATTCTCATCGGGCGTATATGCCTGTATGGTGAGGGCGTGTATTTCGCGCTTCATCAACTCTCCAAGAGCGGAATATATCATACGGTGACGCGCAACCGTATTATTGCCGACAAACTTCGCCGAGACGATGCGCAGTACATAATGTCCGCCGCCGTCCCGCGCACCGGCATGTCCGGCGTGTTTGTGGCTTTCGTCGATGATTTCCAGCTGCACCGGATCAAGCATGACGAGTCGCGCGCGCATCTTTGTTTCGCATTCATTCATTGAGGGAAGGTTTTTCTGAACGGCTGCACTCGAACGTCGGCGTATACACCTGCCGTGATGTAAGGATCAGCTTTTGCCCAGTCTTGTGCGGCTTGCAATGAAGCAAATTCGGCGACGATCAGGCTGCCGGTGAAACCCGCCGCGCCCGGATCAACGGCATCCACCGCAGGGAACGGGCCTGCCAGCAGCAGGCGACCCTGGTTCTGTAGTTCTTGCAAGCGCGCAACATGCGCGGGTCGAGCCGCCAGGCGTTTGTCCAAACTGTTCGGCACATCTTGCCCGATGATTGCGTACCACATCTATAAAGCTTTCATTAGTTATGTTCTTTCTTTTCATCCACATATTTCGACAGCCACAGGCCTTGCGCCAGGATGAACACCAGCATCAACCCGGTGAAGCCGAACAGTTTGAAATTCACCCAGGCGTCGGTCGAGTAGTTGAATGCCACATACAAATTGATAAAACCAAGCACGGCAAAGAACAAGCTCCAGCTCAGGTTGAGACGATTCCAAGCATGCACTGGCAGGGCGATTTTCTCATGCAGCAAGGTGCGCATCAGGTTTTTGTTAAACAGCCAGTTCGAGAACAGCAAGATTGCGGAAAATACCCAGTACAGCACGGAAGGTTTCAACTTGATGAAGCTCTCGTCATGCAACAGCAAGGTCGCACCGCCGAATATGCTGACGACGGCAAAGGTTACCCATAACATTGTGTCGACCTTGCCGTGCCGAAATTTGGTCCAGACGATCTGGATAATGGTCGCGGCTATCGCTACTGCCGTGGCGACATAAATGCCCTGAAACTTGAAGGCGACAAAGAATAGCAGGACGGGGAATAAATCGAACAGCAGTTTCATGGCGAGGGCGGTAGAGGTTGATTTTTGTCGAGCATCAGCGCCGCAGAGTTGATGCAATAGCGTAACCCGGTGGGTTGCGGTCCGTCTGGGAATATATGGCCGAGGTGTGCGCCGCATTGTTTGCAGCATACTTCGATGCGTTTCATGCCGTGACTGGTGTCGGTGCGCGACATGACGTTTTCGGGTTTAAAGGGTTGCCAGAAACTCGGCCATCCGCTGCCGGAATCGAATTTTGTTTTGGAATCGAAAAGTGCGTTTCCGCAGCACACGCAGCGGTAAGTTCCCGCATCATGGCAATCCCAATATGCGCCTGTAAACGGCGGTTCAGTGCCGCACTGGCGGCACACCTGGTATTGCTCGGGCGTGAGTTCGTTGCGCCATTCGGCATCGGATTTTTCAACGGGTTTATCCATCAGTTCCTACAGCACCTCGCCAGCATAATCCGCCAACCTCGAGCGTTCGCCTCGCATCAACGTGACGTGCCCGCCGTGCGCCCAGCCCTTGAAGCGGTCCACCACATAGGTCAGACCGGAACTGCCTTCGGTAAGATAAGGCGTATCGATCTGGGCGATGTTGCCCATGCACACCACCTTGGTGCCGGGACCAGCGCGGGTGACCAGCGTCTTCATTTGTTTGGGTGTCAGGTTTTGCGCCTCGTCGATAATCACATATTTGTTGAGGAATGTGCGACCGCGCATGAAGTTGAGCGATTTTACCTTGATCCGCGAGCGTATCAGATCGCGCGTTGCTGCACGTCCCCAATCGCCGCCTTCATCGTCGGATTTATTCAATACATCGAGGTTGTCTTCCAGCGCACCCATCCACGGGGTCATCTTTTCCTCTTCGGTGCCTGGCAGGAACCCGATATCTTCGCCGACCGGGACCGTCACGCGGGTGATGATGATCTCGGAATACAGCTTGTTTTCCAGCGTCTGCAACAGGCCAGCGGCCAGTGTCAGCAGGGTTTTCCCGGTGCCGGCCTGTCCCAATAATGTGACGAAGTCGATGTCGGGATTCATCAGCAGATTGAGCACGAAGTTCTGCTCGCGGTTGCGCGCGGTGATACCCCACACGTTGTTCTTGCTGTGGGTGTAATCGGTCAGCGTGCGCAGCAGGGCGGTCTGGTCGTTCTGCTCCAGCACCACGGCATAAAACGGATCGACGCCATTTTCCTGATAGACGAATTGATTGACGAAGAATGCCGCGCATAGCGGGCCGGTTATCTGGTAATAAGTGTGGCCTTCCTTCTGCCACGACTTCATGTCCTTGTCATGACGCTCCCAGAAATCTTCCGGTAATGGCAACACGCCGGTGTAGAGCAGGTCGCTGTCTTCCAGTACCTTGTCGTTGAAATAGTCCTGCGCTTCCAGACCCAGCGCGCGCGCCTTGATGCGCATGTTGATGTCCTTGCTGACCAGGATCACCGAACGTTCCGGCTGTTGTTTTTGCAGGCCGATGACGACGCCGAGTATCGCGTTGTCGGCTTTGCCCAGCTCTAAATTCTGAGGCAACTCATATTTCACGAAACTGGTTTGCAGGAATAAACGCCCAGTGCAGTTCTTGTGCGCGGCGGATTCGAGTGCGATGCCTTCTTCTATCTTGTGTGGGGCATCACTGACGATCTGATCCAGGAAGCGGCTGGCTTGTCGCGCATTCCTTGCGACTTCGGTCATGCCCTTTTTCTTGTTGTCCAGTTCCTCCAGCACGAACATCGGCAGGCAAATGTCGTGTTCCTCAAAACGGAACAAGCTGGTCGGGTCATGCAACAACACGTTGGTGTCCAGCACAAACAGCTTGATGTCGGTTTTATTGCGTGGAGACATGACTTTCCTTTAGTTGAGGGTTGTTACGAAATCCAGTACTTCCTGCGCGTGGCCATCAGCCTTGAGGCCGCGCCATTCCTTACGTAGTATGCCAGCTTTATCGAACACGAAGGTGCTGCGTTCGATGCCGCGTACTAGCTTGCCATACATATTCTTCTGTTTGATCACACCGAACAGATTGCACGCTATTTCATCGGTATCCGAAAGCAGCGCGAACGGCAGCGTGAACCTGGCCTTGAAATTCTCGTGCGACTTGAGGCTGTCGCGCGAAATCCCTACTACCTCGCAATGCACTTTTTTGAATTTGGCATACAGATCGCGGAACTGCTGCGCCTCGGTGGTGCAACCCGGCGTATTGTCCTTGGGGTAAAAATAAATGACCAGATGTTTGCCGCGCGCGCCGGATAGGGTGAAGGTCTGATCGCCCGTGGCGGGCAGGGAAAAATCTGCAACTGTGTTTTCTGACATAAGTGAATTCGCTAAAGAGGATGACATTCTTGTCAAAAAACGCACTAAAGGCAAGCATCATGATGCCGCGCCAAAGAATTGATCCATAAAAATCGCGAATTGATCCGAACCAATCGCGCTAACGGGGCGCAAACAGTATTCAGAGCAGGGCGAAAAAATATTGATGACTCCCCCTGCGGGGGCAGCTCGTCCTGTAACTATGGTGTTGGAGACTCAAGGGTGCATCAAGCCTTCGCCAAGTAACCGGCAAGCTGATCCAGCGTTCCGCCCCAGCCTTGTTGCATCGAATCGAACCCGGCCTCGAAAGTGTTGCGCTCCTCTTCGGTCGCGTTCAGCGGCAGCCAGCGCACTGTGACAGTCGTCTTGCCTGCCTGTTCGGTGAACGTGATTGTGCTGAGCAATTCCAGCGGCCAGGTCGGGCTCATCGGGTGACGTGTTATGCCGCCGCTCTCATCCGAAAATGAATTGACGAACACGATGCGCTCCGGCTTCACGATTTCGCGGTAAACGAACTTGCCCCACATGTCCTGTCCGTCGGGGGAGCGGATGCCGTAAAGGTAGACCCCGCCGGGGCGGAGATCCATCTTGCTGTGTATCACCTTGAAATCTTTCGGCCCCCACCAGCGCTGCATGTGCTCCGGGTCGGTCCATACCTTGAACATCAACTCGCGCGGCACATCGAATTCGCGCGAGATGACGAACTCTTTATTTTTTTCATTCATGTTTCCTCTCCTTTTGTAATGGCCCATCAGGGCCGTCCGATGCGTCGTATTGTTGTGCATTAATCCTCAGGCAGAAGCTGCGGATTCCACACGACCTCCCACAGATGCCGGTCGGGATCCGAGAAGTAGCCCGCGTAACCGCCCCAAAATGTTTCCTGAGCTGGCTTGACGATCATGGCGCCCGCTTTTCTTGCCTGCTCCATGACCGCATCAACTTCTGCCTTGGACGAGACATTATGCCCGAGTGTGAACTCTGTGGGACTCGGGCTGGATAGCGCAAGCCCCGAATCTTGGGCGAGGCTCTTGCGCGGCCAGATTGCCAGCTTCAGCCCAGCCTGCAAGTCAAAGAAGGCAACTGCACCATATTCGAATTCAGTGCCGAAAATGCCTTCCGTCTTCAGGCCAAGGCCATCGCGATAGAATCGAAGCGCCCGCTCCAGATCATCCACGCCGATGGTAATCATGGTGATTCGAGGTTTCATATGCATTCCTCCCTGACTGAGTTGAATCGATTCGTCCAATTTTACGCCGGCATTTTTTTTGCGAGGGCAACCAGTTGATCGAGCGCCTTGCCCCAGCCTTCTTTGAATCCCATCGCCGCGTGTTTCTTGCACCCGGCTTCATCGGCATGGATGACCGTTGCGGTGTATTTTGTGCCGCTGCCGTGCGCGGCCAAAGTGACCATTGCGGTGAAGAAAAATTCGAGTTGTGCATTCGCCTCGGCGACAGGCGTGGGAGCAGGGCGGTAACCGGGGCCGAGCGCATTCGTCCAGACCAGTTTTTCATTTTCGACCACTTCAAGATAGCAGCCGCTACCGGGGAATTCCTGCCCCTCCGGTGAACGCATCACGGTGCGAAAAATCCCGCCGGGACGCAGATCGATTTCGCAATCTATTGTCGTCCATGGTAGAGGGCAGAACCATTGTTTGAGATGGTGCGGTTGTGTCCATGCTTGCCAAACGAGTTCCTTGGGCACATCGACGATGCGCTCGAATGTGAGATCAAGCTTGGGGTTGAAATGGTAAACGGTATTCACGGTCGGTGTCCTTTAAGTGAGGTTGATGGTGAATATGCGCGATCAGGCCTTTGCCAGGTCTTCGGCGAGCCGGTCCAGCATCTCGCTCCAGCCTTGTTCAGTGCCTTTGCGCTCCTCGACCGATTCAGGGATGCCATGCCGCAGCGTGAGCCGGGTTTTGCCTTCATGCTCTTCGAAGCTCATGGTCACAAGGGTTTCGGTCGGGTGGCCGGCGCTCATGCCGTAATGTTCTGGCGGCACCGGATCACCTTGCGCATCTGCAAAGCTGTCGGTGTAGACCAGGAGCGAAGGCGCTACGATTTCGCGATAGATGCCCATGCCCCAGATGTCGCGGCCTTCGGGCAGCCGCATGCAGTAGAGAAACTTACCCCCAATGCGCAGGTCGACTTTGCAGAAGGGTGTGGTGCAGCCCTTCGGAGCCCACCAGCGCATCAGGTGCTCGGGATTTGTCAGCGCTTCCCACACCAATTCGCGCGGCGCATCGAAGATGCGGGTGAGGACGAGATCGGCTTTGCCGGCAGCCATTCCGTCTTTGCCGGCAGACATAGTGAGCAGGTAGTCCGCAAGGCGCGCCAACGTTTGCTTGCCGCCCTCTATCGCGTTATAGACTTTAACCGTGATGTCACACGCCTCGACTGTCGGGAAGACCGCTCGTATGGTCACTCTGGTCTGGTTGCCCAGCGCCTCGAAAGTCCACGTCGCATCGAATTGCACGGCGGGGTCGCCCTTGCTGGTGCCGCCATGCAAAAACTCGATGCGCTCCGGTTTGACGATGGCGGTGAAGGTGCTGAAGTTGGGATAGTCATTGCCATCGGGGCCGTGCATCACGTGCTTCCATACGCCGCCCACGCGGAAATCCATTTTTTCCAAAGTATTGGTAAAGCCGTTCGGACCCCACCAGTTCACTACGTGCTTCGGGTTGGTCATCGCTTCCCACACCAGTTCGCGCGGCGCATCGACGATGCGCGTGATGACCATCTCGCGGTCGGCGGTGCTGGCTGAATCATTTTTTGTTTTTGCGTCCATTTTTCTTCTCCTTTTTTTTCAGGGTTTGAAGATAACTATCCAGGCGGTCGAAACTCTGTTCCCAGAACTGGCGGTACTGTTCTATAAAATCGGCCACCTCGTGCAGCGGTGTCGCATTGAGTTGGCAGGGTCGCCACTGTGCCTGGCGGCTGCGCGTGATCAGCCCGGCGCGCTCCAGAACCTTGAGGTGCTTGGTCACGGCAGGCGTGGTCATCTCGAATGGCGCGGCCAGCTCCGTGACCGATGTCTCGCCTGAGGCGAGACGCGCAAGGATCGCGCGGCGGGTCGGGTCGGCGAGTGCCGCGAAGGTGGTGCTGAGGTGATCGGATGACATCTTTAAAGACCTGTCGCTTAATTAACCGAATGGTAAATTACACCTAACAACGGTTGGCTGTCAAGAGTCTTCCCTATCGTGGGTGGGGGTTTGGTGGTAGATTGCGGGCTTATGAATTTGTAGCTCCCGTGTTACCTGCACGGGGCGGAACGATCAACAGATAATTGCGCTGCCACAAAGCGGAATTTAGCGCATAGCAGGAATGTGCGGGCATTCAGGCGATTAGATTCTCTCGGTATGCTAAAGTCCCAAGATCATACCCAAAATTGAATAGGGAGTTACGATGGCATTTTACTTACGAGATCAGCACATTCAAAATGTCTCCACAGATGCTGAAGCGTTAATGCAAATCAGCCACGTGTTTGCGGAGCGTTTCGCGCAGCTTGTAGCTGAACTAAAGGAAAAGGTACCCCAAGGAAAGGGTCCATTTTTTTCATACATCATTCGCTTCGATAACAAAGGATATCGAGTATTCTCTCTTGATGAGTTGTTAAGGTATTTCAATCAGGCAGGCGAAGTAGAGCGAATAATTTTCACCGTTGAGACCGGGGACGCGATTTCATCAAACCGAAGCATTGGGGCCTTTCTTGAACTCTGCCTTGATGCAAAAGAGCCATCACGCAGTATCCTGGTTGCTTCATCAGACAATAAAGACTGGGCTGAGGCATCATTTGCTGCTGTTCACGAGGTGTTAACCAAATGCAGGACAAGGACTGGGCTTGCAAGAAGTCCATGGACAAGCCTCGTTGTGCAAATTTTTGGCGTTGTTGTCGGCTTCATTGTTAGTCTTTGGCTCTCATTCAAAATCGC
>JANXXH010000146.1 GCA_025350705.1 Gallionella sp. | reverse complement strand
GCTGCCTTCCTCAATCTATCGAAGGGGTGCCTATTTTTGGCGGAAAACCGTCTGGTATACATCAACGCAGATGCGGCTGAATGATATGATGTGCGCCTGTTCAGGGCGTCTCGCCCGAACGTTTTGCATAATGATGGTGACTAGATGAAGAGTAGTGAAATCCGCCAGAAATTCCTGGACTTTTTTGCCTCCAAAGGCCACATCGTAGTCGCGTCCAGTTCGCTGGTTCCGCACGATGATCCGACGCTGTTGTTCACCAACGCTGGCATGAATCAGTTCAAGGACGTGTTCCTCGGTTTCGACAAGCGCCCATACACCCGCGCCGCTTCGTCGCAGAAATGCGTGCGCGCAGGGGGCAAGCACAACGACCTCGAGAACGTCGGCTACACCGCGCGCCATCACACTTTCTTCGAGATGCTGGGCAACTTCAGCTTCGGCGATTACTTCAAGCGCGATGCGATCAAGTATGCGTGGGAATTATTGACGGTTATTTACAAGCTGCCCAAGGATAAGCTGTGGGTGTCGGTATATGCCGATGACGATGAGGCGTATGACATCTGGACGAAAGAGGTCGGCATGCCTGTGGAGCGGGTGATCCGCATTGGTGACAACAAGGGCGCGCGCTATGCTTCGGATAATTTCTGGATGATGGGCGATACCGGCCCGTGCGGGCCATGCACGGAAATATTTTATGATCACGGGGCGGACGTTTGGGGCGGCCAGCCCGGTTCTGCCGAACAAGACGGCGATCGATACATCGAAATCTGGAATAACGTGTTCATGCAGTTCAACCGCGACGAGCACGGCGTGATGCATCCGCTGCCCAAGCCCTCGGTGGATACCGGCATGGGGCTGGAGCGCATCTCGGCAGTGTTGCAGGGCGTACATACCAACTACGAAATAGATTTATTCCAAGCCCTGATTAAAGCGGCGGCGCGCGAGACCCAATGCTCCGATCCCGACTCACCTTCGCTGAAAGTGCTGGCCGACCACATCCGCGCCTGCTCTTTCCTGATCGCCGATGGAGTGATTCCGGGCAACGAAGGCCGAGGCTATGTGCTGCGCCGCATCATCCGGCGCGCGATACGCCACGGCTACAAGCTGGGTGCACGTGCGGCGTTCTTCCACAAGATGGTGCCCGATCTGGTCGCCGAGATGGGCGTCGCCTTTCCTGAATTGACGAAAGCACAGGTGCAGGTGAAGGGTATCCTCAAGCTGGAAGAGGAGCGCTTCTTCGCCACGATTGAGCATGGCATGCAAATACTGATGACCGCAATCACCGGAGCCGTGATGGATCCGGGTACTGCATCCGGTGGACGCACTTTGAATGCCGGTGATCTTGTATCTCGCGGTGGATTTGTCCTTGATGGCGAGACCGCCTTCAAGCTGCACGACACCTTCGGTTTTCCGCTCGACTTAACACAAGATGTTTGTCGCGAACACGGTGTGACGGTGGATGCTGCGGCTTTTGATGCGGCGATGAAACAGCAGAAGGAGCAGGCGCGCGCCGCAGGCAAATTCAAGATGGTGGCCAATTTGGAATACAGCGGTCCGGCAACAACTTTTCACGGTTATGAAACGCTGGAGCAGAAGGGCAACATCCTAGCGCTGTACAAAGACGGCGTGTCAGTTAATGAACTGACAGAAGGCGAGCTGGGCGTGGTGGTGCTGGACGATACGCCGTTCTACGCCGAGTCCGGCGGACAGGTTGGCGACCGCGGTGTGTTGCACAGCGTGCATGGCATCTTTGCCGTGGAAGACACGCAGAAGATACAGGCCACGGTGTTTGGTCATCACGGTGTGGTGAAGACCGGCAAGCTCTCCGTGGGCAACAGCGTTTCGGCGCGCGTGGATGTGCAGGCGCGAGCGCGCACCGAGCGCAACCACTCGGTCACCCACCTGATGCACAAGGCGTTGCGCGAAGTGCTGGGCAGTCATGTGCAGCAGAAGGGTTCACAGGTAGACCCCGACAAGACGCGCTTCGATTTCGTGCATACCCAGCCGATGACCGATGCGCAAATCCTCAAGGTAGAAGCCATCGTCAACGCGGAGATACTCGCGAATGCGGCGACGCAGGCGCGTGTGATGGGCATCGAGGCAGCGCAGAAGACCGGCGCGATGATGTTGTTCGGCGAGAAGTATGGCGACGAAGTGCGCGTGCTGGAAATCGGCAGTTCCAAGGAGTTGTGCGGCGGTACCCATGTGAAGCGTACCGGTGACATCGGGCTGTTCAAGATCGTCGCAGAGAGTGGCGTAGCAGCAGGTGTGCGGCGCGTGGAGGCGGTGACTGGCGAAGGCGCGCTGGCGTTGGTGCAGCAGCAGGAGATGCAATTGCGGCAAGTCGCAGATGCAATGAAAGCACAGCCTCATGAAGCCGCTGCACGCATCGCGCAGATACTCGACAACGTCAAGGCGATGGAAAAAGAATTGGCGCGGCTAAAATCGAAACTGGCTGGTGCACAAGGCGACGATCTCATCAGTCAGGCGGTGGATTGCAAAGGCGTCAAGGTGTTGGCCGCGCAGCTGGAAGGCGCGGATGCAACAGTGTTGCGCGAGACGCTGGATAAGCTCAAGGATAAACTCAAGTCTGCCGCCATCGTGCTGGCAGCGGTGGATGGTGGTAAAGTCAGTTTGATCGCCGGTGTGACGCCTGATCTTGTTGCGAAAATAAAGGCGGGCGAACTGGTGAACATGGTTGCGCAACAAGTCGGTGGCAAAGGCGGGGGCAGGGCGGACATGGCGATGGCGGGCGGCACGCAGCCGGAGCATCTGGCTAAGGCGCTGGCCTCAGTTTCAACTTGGGTTCAGGCGAAGTTATAGTTTGGAGTGTCCGGCCTTGCAAGCTGATTCCGCACCAGAGCGACTTCGTCGCCACCGCACCAAAGGTAGGCAATCTGCTACTTCGCTGTGCTTGTGCAGAATTGACACTGTCACAGCAGCACCGGACATGGCGATGGCTGGCGGTACACAGTCTGAGCATCTGGCGGCGGCTTTGGCTTCCGTTCCGGCTTGGGTGAAGGTTAAGTTATAGCCATGTAGGAGCGAGCCATGCCCGCGATATAAAAGTGTTCGCGTGCATGGGCCCGCTCCTACATTCAGAACGGCAATTTCAGGTGCGGCGCTGCTTGTTTGAATATCCTGCGGAAGTCGTCCTGGATGCGCTGTAATCCCTTCTCGCTATCTGCCTCGAAGCGCAGCACGATCACCGGCGTAGTGTTGCTCGGACGCGCCAATCCAAAACCATCGGTGTATTCCACACGCAGACCGTCCAGCGTGATGATCTCCTTCGCATCGGTAAACTTCGCAGTCTTTTGCAGTTGTGCAAGCAGTGCGTGATTTTCACCTTCGGCAGTATGCATGTGCAGTTCCGGTGTGCAGATCGCATCCGGCAAGGCATTCAGCGTAGCGCTCGGATTTTGCACCCGGCTCAGGATTTCCAGCAGACGTGCGCCGGTATATAGTCCATCGTCGAAGCCGTACCAGCGCTCTTTGAAGAATACATGACCGCTCATCTCGCCGGCCAGCAATGCGCCGGTTTCGCGCATCTTTGCTTTGACCAGAGAGTGTCCGGTTTTCCATAGTGTTGGTTTGCCGCCGTGCTTGCGTATCCAGTCAAACAGATTGCGCGTCGATTTGATGTCGAAAATGATCTCCGCGCCGGGATTGTGGCTTAATACATCGGCGGCAAACAACATCAGTTGCCGATCCGGATAGATGATCTTGCCATCTTTGGTAACCACGCCGAGGCGGTCGCCGTCGCCGTCGTAAGCCAAGCCTAATTCGCAGTCGTTGTCGCGCAATGCGGCGATCAAGTCTTCAAGGTTGTGCGGATCAGATGGATCGGGATGATGATTGGGAAAATGGCCATCCACTTCGCAATACATTTCCTGCACTTCGCAGCCAAGCTGGCGATACAGGTTCGCAACGTAAGCACCGGCAACGCCGTTGCCGCAATCAACCGTGACATTCATCGGCCTTGCCAATTTGATGTCTGAGACGATGCGCGCGATGTATTCCTTGCTGATGTCTTGTTGCTTGTAACTTCCAGAGCCGTGAGTCAGGTTGTTCTGTTCGATGCGCTGTCGTAATCCCTGGATGGTTTCACCCGACAGGGTTTCGCCTGCAAGCACCATTTTCAGACCGTTGTAATCGGGTGGATTGTGGCTGCCGGTGAGCATCACCGCACAGTCGGTGTGCAATTGGAAGGCGGCGAAATACACCATCGGCGTGGGAACGCAACCGACATCGATCACGTTGATACCACTTTTTTGAATGCCTCGCGCCAAAGCGGCGATCAGCTCCGGGCCTGAGAGCCTGCCATCGCGTCCAATGGCTATCGTGTGCTGTTTGCGTGCGGTGGCTTCAGAGCCGATGGCATGGCCGATGGCTTCGACCACTTCTGGGGTGAGTGTCTTGCCGACTATGCCGCG
Source organism: Gallionella sp. (assembly GCA_025350705.1). GTDB lineage: Bacteria > Pseudomonadota > Gammaproteobacteria > Burkholderiales > Gallionellaceae > Gallionella. The sequence continues at coordinate 2,628 of JANXXH010000146.1, read as the reverse complement.
TATATCATAGGCCTTGAAGATTTCTTTGGGTAAGTTCTGCAAAATGATCTATTTCAGTTTCAACGAAAGAAAGGCCAGTTTAAAAATCATCATTCCTTTAACCACGCGATACGCTGCGCTCAGTGGATAAAGGCTGTTTGTTTTCATTGATGATGTGTTGCAATTTTTCCCATACCAGGTCGGGTGTGAGCAGTTTCATGCAGTTGAAATGTCCGAGCGGACATTCGCGTTTGAAACAGGGACTGCACTTCAGATCCAGTTTGATGATTTCGGCATGTGTTGAAAGTGGAGGGGTGAATTCCGGGCTGCTGGAGCCGAACAAGGCCAGCATCGGCCGATCGAGTGCGGCAGCCAGATGCATCAGGCCGGAATCATTGCTGATAACCAATTGTGCAATGGATAACAGCGCGATGGCATCTGTCAGGTCCGTGTTGCCGCACAGGTTGCGGCACATGGGATTGCCCAACGCGATGATCTTGTCCGAGGATTCCTTTTCATTGGCAGAGCCGATCAGCCATACCGCATAGCCTTTGCGTTGCAGACGTTGGGCGATCTCCGCGAAATAGGTGGCCGGCCAGCGTTTGGCTGGTCCGTACTCGGCTCCGGGGCAGAATATTGCAACGGGTTTATCCAGCGTCAAGCCCAGCTTTTTCAGCGTGACATCACGTTGAGTCAAGGAAACATCCAACTTGGGGTTGTTCAGCGGGCGTGGAATTTTGCCTCGTCTGTCTTCGGCGAGTTGCGCGAAGCGTTCCGCCATCAGTGGCAAGGCCGTCTTGCTGAGTTTGCGCGCATCATTGAGCAGTCCGTAGCGCGCTTCTCCAATAAACCCGGTGCGCAGCGGTATACGCGCAAAAAATGGCACGAGTGCCGACTTCAGCGAATTGGGCAGCACGATGGCTTGATCGTATTGAGTGCTGCGTAATTGATTCCCGAGTTGATAACGTGCGCCAAGCCGTAACGCACCGTGCGGGAATGGGTTGATGATGACCTCATGCACTTCCGGCATGGCTCCCAACAATTCAACCGTCCACGGCGGGGCAAGCACATCAATCTGGCTTTCTGTATGGCGCTGTTTGAGGCGCAGCAGCATCGGCTGCATCAATATTGTGTCGCCCACCCAGCTGGGGCCGATGATGAGGATTTTGTACATTTGTCTTTAGTCGTTAGAGTTAAGCCAGCGTAACACAATCTTCTTTTTAATGATGCGATTTAGGCAGCTCGCCTTTGAACCGGTATAGAGTGCCGCAATACGGGCAACGAGCTTCGCCGCCATGATTCAGCGGGATCATCACTTTCGGATGTGCATTCCACAGATTCATATCCGGCATCGGGCAGGTCAATGGCAGATCCTTGGCCGTGACTTCGATATAGCGCTGAGTGATATCTTGATTGCTCACTGTATTCTCCTTAGACGTAGTTCAACCAGCCAGCGTGTTGTGGATGCTTGCCCGCCACACAATCAAAGAAGGCTTGTTGCAGTTTGGCGGTGATCGGTCCCCGTGAACCGATGCCGACGATGCGGTGATCCAGTTCGCGGATCGGTGTGACCTCAGCTGCGGTGCCGGTGAAAAAGGCTTCGTCGGCGCAATAGACTTCGTCGCGGGTGATGCGCTTCTCTATAACCTCGATACTCATTTCCCTGGCCAGAGTGATGACTGAATCGCGCGTGATGCCTTCCAGACAGGAGGTCAGGTCGGGTGTGTACAGCTTGCCTTTTTTTACGATGAACAGGTTCTCTCCTGCGCCTTCCGCAACGTAGCCGTCTACATCCAGCAACAGCGCTTCGTCATAGCCGTCGTTGGCGACTTCCTGGTGTGCGAGTATCGAATTGGCGTAGGTCGTCACCGACTTGGCGCGGCACATGTTCACATTGACATGATGGCGGGTAAAGCTGGAGGTCTTGATACGGATGCCTTTTTGCATGCCCTCGTCACCCAGGTACGCGCCCCACGGCCATGCGGCGATCGCTACATGGGTGGACAGCGTTTTGGCGGCGATGCCCATTGCTTCCGAGCCATAGAATGCGATTGGGCGGATGTAGCAGGATTCCAGTTTGTTGGCGCGTACCACTTCGCGGTGCGCCTCAATGATGGTCGCCTTGTCGTAGGGCATCTTCATCTGGAAGATGTGCGCGGAATTGAACAGCCGGTCGGTGTGCTCCTGTAAACGGAAGATCGCCGTGCCCTTGGCGGCCTTGTAGGCGCGCAAACCCTCGAACACGCCCATGCCGTAATGCAGCGTGTGGGTCAACACATGGGTGGTGGCATCGCGCCACGGAACGAGCTTGCCGTCGTACCAGATAAAACCGTCGCGGTCGGACATCGACATAATGGGATTCCTTTTATGGGGTCCAGATTCAAAGCGCACATTCTAGCGCTTTCCTTCCGACTAATGAAGAAGCGGGCTAATATTATCCTATACAGTTGATTTGTTTTCTTCATTGTTTATTCTGGTATGATTGGCTCGTAAGCTAATTAGTACCCATCAGTAGTGTCCGGTTAAAAATCGAACAAATTTAGTTGGTTGGCGAAATCTGTCTGTTCTGGGAATTGCCCATTGCCCGCGAAAGCCTGATCCAGCGGGGTTTTCTCAAAGACAGACACCGAAAGAATCTGTAGCAGCGAA
>JANXXH010000102.1 GCA_025350705.1 Gallionella sp. | reverse complement strand
TTGGTGGCCCGGGGCGGAATCGAACCACCGACACAAGGATTTTCAATCCTCTGCTCTACCGACTGAGCTACCAGGCCATTTACTGCAAACTTCTAGTCAACCAAGCCCAATGAATTGAACAAGTTCAGCCAACTCAGGAAGCCGCGCATTATACCGATACAGCGCCAAATAACAAACCCCGCAGAAGCGGGGTTTGTCTGATTGTTGAAATGCAACTACATCTACATAGCGACAGAAATCGTAGCGAGCGGGCCGACATCGGGGTAGCCCGGAGCACAGGCACCGGAATGTACACAAGGTTTACCGCTACGCGGCCCCGGATGCCGAGCACCGCGTGACCCTGATGCCGGTTCGCGCATAACCAATGACTTAGTGGGTGTTAACCAGCGGCTTATGTCACCGTCTTTTGGTGACTTAGCCGAATGGCTATGCAAAGCTGTTTGCCAACTTAGTCAGATGGCTAGTCGCTTCATCAGTAGATTTATTCGGTATGTTTACATCATGCCTTCCATGCCGCCCATGCCTCCGCCACCCATACCACCGCCACCAGCAGGCTTGTCTTCCGGCAACTCAGCCACCATGCAAGCGGTGGTCAGCATCAAGCCGGCGATCGAAGCCGCATTTTGCAATGCGACGCGCGTCACTTTGGTAGGATCAACTACGCCCATCGCCAACATGTCGCCGTATTCGCTGGTCGCCGCGTTGTAACCGAAGCTGCCCTTGCCTTCCGTCACTTTGTTAACCACAACTGAGGGCTCATCGCCGGCGTTGGCCACGATAGCGCGCAATGGCGATTCCATGGCACGCAACACGATGGTGATACCCGCGTCCTGGTCATGATTGGCACCCTTCAGCTTGCCGACCGCAACCTTGGCACGCAGCAATGCTACGCCGCCTCCAGGAACGATGCCTTCTTCAACAGCAGCACGGGTCGCGTGCAATGCATCTTCCACGCGCGCTTTCTTTTCCTTCATTTCAACTTCAGTTGCCGCGCCGACTTTGATGACCGCAACGCCGCCAGCCAGTTTGGCTTTGCGCTCTTGCAGCTTTTCCTTGTCGTAATCGCTGGTGGACTCTTCGGCTTGCTTGTTGATCTGGCCGATTCGACCCTTGATCGCATCTTCCTTGCCTGCGCCGTCGATGATGATGGTGTTGTCCTTGCCCACTTCGATGCGCTTGGCCTGGCCCAATTCGGCCAGAGTAGCTTTCTCGAGAGACAGGCCGACTTCTTCCGCAATGACGGTGCCGCCGGTCAGGATCGCGATGTCTTCCAGCATGGCCTTGCGTCGGTCGCCGAAACCGGGCGCCTTGACGGCAACGGTCTTCAGGATGCCGCGAATGTTGTTTACCACCAGTGTAGCCAGCGCTTCGCCATCCACGTCTTCTGCGATGATCAGCAATGGACGTCCGGCTTTGGCGACTTGTTCCAGCACCGGGAGCAGGTCACGGATGTTGGACACTTTTTTGTCGTGCAGCAGGATGAAAGGATTTTCCATCAAAGCAAGTTGGCGATCCTGATTGTTGATGAAGTAAGGCGACAGATAGCCGCGATCAAACTGCATGCCTTCCACGATGTCCAGTTCATCTTCCAGGCCGGTGCCGTCTTCAATGGTGATCACGCCTTCTTTGCCGACTTTTTCCATCGCCGCGGCGATCTTCTCGCCGATCACAGTGTCGGAGTTGGCGGAGATGCTGCCCACTTGCGCAATCTCCTTGCTGGTGGTGCAGGGCTTGGAAATCTTCTTCAGTTCTGCTACAGCTGCGATGACTGCCTGGTCGATGCCGCGTTTCAGATCCATCGGGTTCATGCCGGCAGCAACGAACTTCATGCCTTCCATCACGATGGATTGAGCCAGCACGGTCGCTGTCGTGGTGCCGTCACCGGCCACGTCAGAGGTTTTGGAAGCGACTTCCTTGACCATTTGCGCGCCCATGTTTTCGAACTTGTCTTTCAGTTCGATTTCTTTTGCGACCGATACACCGTCCTTGGTGATAGTGGGTGCGCCATATGAGCGATCCAGCACGACATTGCGGCCTTTAGGGCCGAGAGTGACCTTCACCGCATCGGCCAGAATGTTGACACCGACAACCATTTTGTTGCGTGCGGCGTCGTGGAACTTTACGTCTTTTGCTGCCATGTTCTTATCTCCTGAAATTTGTTAACGGATTACTTCTCGACAATGCCGATGATGTCATCTTCGCGCATGGTCATATATTCCTCGCCGTCCATCTTGAAGGCCTGACCGGCATATTTGCCGAACAGCACTTTGTCGCCCACCTTGACGGTCATTGCTTGCAGTTTGCCGTCGTCGCCAACCTTGCCTTTGCCCACGGCAATGATCTCACCTTGATCCGGCTTTTCAGTGGCGGCATCGGGAATAACGATTCCAGAGGCGGTCTTGCGTTCTTCTTCCATACGTTTAACGATCACGCGATCGTTCAAAGGACGAATTTTCATACTGATGTCTCCTAAAACAAGGGGTTAAAAAAATGCGGAGGCGGAGTTTAGCACTCTCCGCCCTAGAGTGCCAGTAATCGGGGTGACCCTGCCTGATTTCAAGGGCAGGAGGGGATTTTATTTTTATTTCAGGGATTAAGCGGGGGAAGGGCGATCTTGTTATCGGTGCTGAACTGATAGTCTTTAAAAATATGTTCGGCTGTCAGGATCTGATAAGTGCCATCGGCATTGCGGTGAGTCGTGTCCTTGAGGCGATAGGTGTAATGCCCGCAAGTCCAGCAATCATAGTTGCGCATGTGGGTGCACAGACAGGTCTTGTCCTTGACGGAAATCTTCTTTGCATCGGGATGCAATGCCACTTCGCGGTTGTAGGCATCGATGTATGCGCAATGGCCATTGCCGTCGAGCAGATAGCCAAACGCTTCGCAGTTGGGGCGTATGCCGGCACCAATGGCCGGGCAACTCTTGATCATGCGCATCGGATAGCCGGTCGGTGAGATCATGTTGACCTCGATGTCATCTTCATTGGCCTTGAAATATTCCTGCTGGATCTTTTCCGGGATGCCGCATTCTTTGGCGACGGTAAAACGTGTCGCGACTTGAACGGCAGCACAACCCTTCTCCAGGAAGTCGACCGCATCGCTGCCGGTAAAGACCCCGCCAGCTGCGATCACCGGGATATCCAGTTGCTCGGCTTTCAAGTGTGCAACGATCTCCGCCACGATGGTGTGCAGATCGTACTGCGCCCAATCCATACCAAAGCCCAGATGCCCGCCAGCCAGTGGGCCTTCCACCACGATGTAATCGGGCAGGCGGTTCAATCTGGCATTTTTGCGAATAAACAGCTGCAAGGCGCGCAGCGAGGAAACGATGATGCCCAGCTTGGCATCGCGGAAGCGCGGGTTGTTTTCCATCAATGCAAATGAACCGAGATGCAGCCCCGCGCTCAAAGTAATTCCGTCGATCCCGGCATCCAGAGCGCCACACAGCCGCACACGCAAAGTCTCGCGCGGCGAATTCATCGTCAGCTTTTCCATGCAGTTGACGAAGATCATGCCGTCGCCACGCTTGGCCTGCATGGCGCGGCCGACATGGTTGTGCGTCGCCTCGGCCAGGCGGCCGAGGTCGAACATCACCTTCGATTTGTCGGAATTGGCGACGTTGTATTTGTAGAGCTTGAGCTTTTCCTTGGTGAAGTGCGTGTTGTCGCGACGATCGGAAACCGTCTGCACCATGGCGTCGGAGATATGGCCGATGCCGCCCAGGCGCGCCGCTTCCAGCGCGAGATCCACCGTCGAAATGTCCACGCCCATGCCGCCAACCATGATCGGCACCAGTTCCTGCTTACCGAAGCGCAGGCGAAAATCATTCACGCATTTCATCGACATCCGTAACCGCCCTCAAGAATTGCCGCGCACCGCCGACGATGCGGCGCTGCGTTCCGCGCGGCACGCGGCCGCGCAGCGAAAACCGAATGGTACTTCAGCTCGACAACCGGCGTCACACAAAATCGACCAAACAGCCCTGCCGCGGTGTCAGGTTCAGGTTTTCAGGCGCGGAATCAGGCGCAGCGCATTGTCGCGGTCGATGGCACGCAGTTCGGCGGCGGAAAAACCGTAGCCGGTCAGGCCTTCGACCACCTCGGCACCCGGGCGGTAGGGGTAATCGGTGCCGAACATCACCTGCGAGGTCGACACCAGTTTCAACAGCGCGGCCAGCGCGCCGGGCGAATTGGCCTGTGCGGTGTCGTAGTAGAAGCGCTTGATTTCGTGCAGCACGCCGTTGGGCAGGATTTCCAGCTTGTTCTTCATCGACGCTTCCTGGCGGATGTAACGCTGCCACAGCATCGGCATGGTGCCGCCGCCGTGCGAATGGATCCATTTGATATCGGGGAAACGCGCCGCCGCGCCGCTGAACAACAGGCTTGCAATGGTGCGCGAGGTGTCGGTCGCGTATTCGATCGCCGAATTCACCATGTACTGCGGAATCGGGTTGCGGCAGCAGTCGGCCGACAGCGGATGGTTGTAGACCACCGCCTTGCGGCGGTTCAGTTCTTCGAGCACTGGCCAGAACGCCGGATCGCCGAGATATTTGCCGGCATAACTCGTCATCAGGCCGAAGCCGTCGGCCTTCAGTGTGTCGAGCGCGTAGGCGATTTCCTTCAGACTGCCTTCGGTGTCCGGCAACGGCAGGGTCGCAAAAATGCCGAAACGCGACGGGTTGTCACGCATCACGCGCGAGAGCAACGATTACGCTGCTGCCGTGGTGCGTG
>JANXXH010000042.1 GCA_025350705.1 Gallionella sp. | reverse complement strand
TCCAGCACGCAGACCTTCAGCTTGCTGCCGCGCAACGCAAGCGCCAGCGCGGCACCGACCGGACCGCCACCTATAATGGCTATATCGAACTGGGCGTTCACGATTTCCTCATCAGCTCTTCGATATCCGCCACTGTTTTCGGTGCGGCATTCGTTAAAACTTCATTGCCTTTCTCTGTGATTACCACGTCGTCCTCGATGCGGATGCCGATGTTCCACAATGCCATCGGCACATCATCGGCGGGGCGGATGTAGCAGCCGGGCTCGACGGTCAGCACCATGCCGGGTTGCAGCGCGCGCCAGTTGTCGCCGATCTTGTAATCGCCGACATCGTGCACGTCCATGCCCAGCCAGTGGCCGGTGCGGTGCATGTAGAATTTCTTGTAGCTTTCGTTTTGCAGCACTTCATCGACGCTGCCGTGGCACAGCTTGAGGTTGATGAAGCCTTGCGCCAAGACACGCAAAGCGGCATCGTGTGGTGCGTTCCAGGTCTGTTTGGGTTGTGCTGCGGATATCGCGGCTGCCTGCGCGGCGAGCACGATCTCGTACACGTCTTTTTGCGCGGCGCTGAATTTTCCATTGATGGGGAAAGTGCGCGTGATGTCCGAGGCGTAGCCGTCCAGTTCGCAGCCTGCATCGATCAACAGCAGATCGCCGTCCGTGAGTTTGGCGTTGTTTCCCACATAGTGCAGCACGCAGGCATTCGCGCCGCCCGCGACGATGGAGGTGTAAGCGGGATGGCGTGCGCCGTGGCTGCAGAATTCATGCAGTAGTTCGGCTTCGACCTGGTATTCAAAAATATCCGGGCGGGTGAATCGCATCGCGCGCTGATGAGCGCGCGTGGATATCGCGGCGGCGCGGCGCATGATGTCGAGTTCGTGTGCATCCTTGAACAAGCGCATCTCGTTGAGCAGGGCGCGCACATCGCGTATTTCATCCGGTGCGCGGATGCCGCTGCGGACTTTTTCCTGTACTGCACTGCGTAACTTGAGGATGCGTTGATCCCAAGCGGCATCGTCACCCATGGGATAAAACAGCGCGGGTTGGTTGCCCATCAGCTCGGTGAGTTTTTCATCCAGTTGTGCGATCGAATAAGCTGCGTCGAAACCGAATTGTTCTGCGGCAGCATCCGGGCCGACGCGGTGGCCGTCCCAGATTTCGCGTTCAAGATTTTTTTCGCGGCAGAACAGCATGGTCTTGGGTTCGTCACCGGCGATCAGCACCAGCACCGCTTCCGGCTCGATGAATCCGCTCAGGTAATAAAAATTGCTGTCGTGGCGGTAGCCGTAATGCGTGTCGGCATTGCGCGCCACTTCCGGCGCGGTGGGGATGATGGCGATGCCATGCTGCATTTGTGTCAGCAAACGGGCGCGGCGTTGAGCATAGATGGTCGGGTCAAAGTTCATGAAGCATTGTGCAGCGAACGCACTTGCCTGTCGAGTTCCTCAAGACGTTGCGGAGTGCCGACATCTACCCATAAGCCTTGATGGTGATCGCCGCTGACTTTGCCTAACGCGATCTGTGCCCGAAGCAAGGGGGCGAGAGGAGTTTTGTTTCCACGCGTGATGCCGGCGAACATTCCGGGTTGATAAAGGCCGATGCCGCTGAAAGTCAGACGTGAATCGTTAGACGTTAGACGCAAGTTGCAGGGGTCTACAATGCGGCTGTCGTGAAGATGGAAATCGCCATCGGGGTGTTGGGGAGGGTTGTTAACCAGTACGAGATGTGCAGAATCTCCGTTGGATTTTAGTTTTTCAGTTCGATCGCGCAGCCTGGCAAAATCGTAGTCGCAGAAAATATCGCCGTTGATCACGGCGAAAGGCTCGTTGCCTAACAGGTGCAGGGCGTAAGCGATGCCGCCCGCAGTTTCCAGTGCAGTGCCTTCAGCAGAATATTGAATGTGCGCGCCGAACCGGCTGCCGTCGCCCAATGTTTTTTCAATCTGTGCGCCGAGGTGGGCATGGTTGATGACCAGATCGGTGATGCCCGCGCGCACCAGATTTTCGATATGCCAGACTATCAGCGGTTTGCCGCCGACTGTGAGCAAAGGTTTGGGGGTGTGGTCGGTGAGCGGACGCATGCGCTCGCCGCGACCGGCTGCTAGCAGCATTGCCTTCATGTCGAAGAACTCGCACAAAAAATCTTGTTCAAGCGTCGCGAGCAACTCGAAGTGCAAGAAGCCGCGCAGCGAACGACGAGACATACCGCATCGGTAGGCGAGGAGTGAGCGAGCACGCGACACGGCGTGCGGAGGGGTGGCTGCATAGCAGCCGGGATCCCACCGGCCTGCCCCTTGCGGGTGAATTCGGGTGCGCAGCAGCTTGGGCGGGATTTTTTCAAAATGTGTAACCCTCTTTGCTGTCTTGTGGCTCCAATGTGTCGAGCAGATTCAGCAGCGGCTTGAGGTCGATGTAGCGGACACAGGCAGCGCGCAAATACGCCATCACCAGCGGAAGGTCTTTCAGGTAGCCATCCTTTCCGTCGCGGTGATACAGGCGCGCAAAGATGCCCAGCACCTTGAGATGACGCTGCACGGCCATCCATTCGTAATCGCGGTAGAACACGGAGAAATCATCGGCCACCGGCAGGCCAGCCTTGCGCGCTTTTTCCCAATAGCGTATCAACCAATCAATTATTTTTGCTTCTTCCCAGTGAATGTAAGCATCCTTGAACAACGAGGCGAGATCGTAAGTGATTGGGCCGTATACGGCATCCTGAAAGTCGATGATGCCGGGGTTGGGATCGGTTACCATCAGGTTGCGCGAGTGATAGTCGCGATGCACGTACACTTTAGGTTGAGCGAGGTTGTTGGCGATGATGCGCGCGAACACGGTTTCCAGTTTGGCGTTCTGCGCTTCGCTGAGAGTGACGCCAAGATGTTTGGCGATATACCACTCCGGAAACAGGCGCATCTCGCGCAGCAGCAGGGCTTCGTCATAAGGCGGCAATTCGTTTTCGCGCGAGGCAAGCTGGATTTTGATCAGTGCATCGGTTGCCGCGCCATAAAGTTCTTTCGCGGTATCAGCGTTCCCGTCCTGCAGGGCTTGCAAGTAAGTGGTGTTGCCGAGGTCTGACAGCAGCAGGAAACCTTGTTTCAGGTCTTGCGCATGCACGTGCGGAACATGCGCTCCGGCATCTTCGAATAACCTGGCCACGTGCAGGAACGGGCGGCAGTCCTCATGCTGCGGCGGGGCATCCATCACGATCAAAGTGCAGCCCCGACACGGTGCGGTGGAGCCGCCTGGTGCGGGAGGGGCGGCGAGGCGGTTGCTCCCGTAATCGGTTAGTTTCGTCAATAACGTGTCGCAACCGGCATTTTCGAAACTGGCGCGAAAGTAGCGGCGGAAGCTTGCATCTGCCGAAGCGGGCGCTATGGCAAATTTCTCGTTGGGGAAAAGGCTGTGCAGCCATCCGATAAGTTGTTGCTGGCGTTGCATATTGGGCCCTCAAAGGTACTTGATGTTAAACTGACCAGAGTTTATCACCTTACTATATTGCTGCGCGTTATGTGGTTTCGCTTCAAATATCCTTTCGCTCTCTTTCTGTTTTGCTTTGCGCATCTTTCTAATGCGGGCGAAGTCCTGCCCGATCTGCGCACGGATAAAAAACCCCAAACAATGACAGAGACCAGCCAAGAGGGCACCTCCGTTATCGAGGCAGACAGCTTGGTGGGCCAAAAAGAAAATCAGATCGAGGCGACTGGCGATGCGTCGTTACGTCAAGGCGACCGGTCGATTCGCGCAGACAATCTGCTATTCAAGCAGAGTACGCACGAAGTTGATGCGCAAGGTTCGGTGATGCTGGAGCAAGATGGTAATACCATGAGCGGACCACACCTTTTGTTTAACATAGATAAGAGTGCCGGGACCATGGAGCGGCCGAAATTTTATTTAAAAGAAAATAGCGCGCGTGGTTCAGCGGATGTGCTTCATATTCAAGATCGCCAACACTATAGCCTGGATAAGGCAACCTACACCACCTGCCCGGCGGGAAATCAGGATTGGCAAGCGAACATGGGGCTGCTGGAGATCGATCGTGATCGGCAAATCGGTGTGGCGCATAGTGCATCGGTTGAGTTTAAGGGGGTTCCAATTTTGTATACGCCGTGGATGGATTTTCCGCTAAATGGCCAGCGCAAATCGGGATTTTTGGCCCCGATTTTTGGCGGTACGGTTCAGGGTGGCAGCGAGATGACGCTGCCCTACTACTGGAACATTGCGCCTAATTTTGATGCGACGATTGCGCCGCGCGAGATGGCCAAACGAGGTTTGATGTTTAACAACGAGTTTCGTTATCTGGAGACCAGCTATAGTGGTGAGCTGCATGTGGATGTGTTACCCAACGATGCAATAACAAACAGCAGGCGTGAGCGTTACTCGTTGAACCATAATCAAACACTGGCAAGCAGTCTTAAGGGTTATGTGAATTTCAACCGTGTTGGGGACGATAGCTATTTCCGGGATTTGGGCGATGCGGTAAACGTCACTTCACAGGTTAACTTGTTGCAAGAGGGGGGGCTGAACTATGCCGCAGGAGATTGGATTGCCACCCTGCGTGAACAACGCTACCAAACCCTGCAAGACCCCGCCGCGCCGATCATTGAGCCTTATGCGCGATTGCCGCAAGTAACTGTTGGTACGCAACAAAACCATTTAGGTGCGAACTTCGCCTTCGCCGGAGAATATGTTGATTTCAGTCACCCAACCTTGGTGAATGGATCCCGGATAGTACTCAACCCCAGCATCAGTTACCCGTTGCTTGGCGAATCCGAGTTTTATCTCACACCCAAAGTTGCGATACACAGCACACATTATGAGATGGGCGCGAATAATACCCCAGTTGTGCCGAATACCTCTCCGTATCAGAATGCATCGCGCACATTGCCTATTTTGAGCGTGGATGGCGGTGTTGCTTTTGAACGTGAGTCGAATATGTTCGGCGGTGATTATCTGCAAACTTTTGAGCCGCGCGCCTTTTATGTTTATGTGCCCTACAAGGATCAATCGATGCTGCCAAACTTTGATTCGGCACAGGCCGATTTCAATTTTACCCAGATATTCACCGAGAATCGTTTTTCCGGCAGCGACCGGATCGGCGATGCAGATCAAATCACGCTGGCGGCCACATCGCGTCTGCTGGATCAGAAAAGCGGTGCGGAACGGTTAAAGGTGATGATGGGAGAGCGCTTCAGTTTAAAGGCGCCACAGGTAAATCTGGCCGCACCTGCGGCCAGTACCGGTAGGTCGGATATTTTATTGGCGGCTTCGGGGCAAGTGACGAAGGCATGGTCGTTGGACAGTGAGTTCCAATATGACCCAAATCAATCCCATGCACAAATTTTCAATATTGCCGCACATTTCCGTCCCGAAGCGGGTAAGGTGCTCAATTTGGGATATCGTTTTCAGCGCAACACGCTGCGTCAATCTGACATTTCTACGCAATGGCCTCTGACCGGTCGCTGGCATGCGGTGGGGCGCTGGAACTATTCGTTGCAGGACTCCAGAATTTTGGAGACGATAGGCGGGCTTGAGTATAATCAAGACTGCTGGATGCTGCGGCTCGTGGCGCAACGCTTTGCCACAGCAACGCAGCAATTCAATACCGGTTTCTTTGTCCAACTGGAGCTGAATGACTTCGTCAAAGTAGGTGCGGATCCTTTGCTCCTGCTCAAGCAAAGCGTGCCCGGATATACCAAATTAAATAACTAAACTGCCATTCAATCTCCTGTAAGTCTTGCGTTGATAAGTGAAAGAAAAAAGATGCGTATAAAAATTTTGATGATGTGGTGCGCTTTGCTCATGGCGCAAGCTGCAAATGGTGCCAATACACCGCCCGCTAAAGTCACGAAGGCCACAGCGAAATCGGACTCTTCGCAATCGAGCCATTCCGATCCTCAACAGCAAGTTGCGAAGATTGATGCAGTGGTTGCGGTGGTCAACGATGATGTGATTACCCGCTACGAGCTGGATGATCATGTGCGAGCAGTGGTGCGCCAATTGCAAAAACAGGATACACCGTTGCCTGCAGCGGATGTGCTGGAAAGACAAATTCTGGAACGCATGATTACAGACAAGTTGCAAGAGCAGTATGCGAGGGAAAACGGAGTGCGCGTGGATGATACACAGTTGAACCTGGCGATTACCCGCGTCGCGCAGCAGAACAACTTCCCTTCATTGGCAGAATTCCGCGCCAAGCTGGAGGCGGATGGTGTAGATTACAAAAAATTCCGTGAGGAATTTCGCGGCGAAATCATCTCCACACGTTTGCGCGAGCGCGAAGTTGAAAGCAAGCTCATTATCAGCGAAGGCGAGGTGGACAACTATCTTGCTAACAAAGCAAGGATCGGCAGTGCGGGAGAAGAGTTTCATCTCGCGCATATTCTGGTGGTGGTGCCGGAACAGGCAAGCGCGGAGAAAATTCAGGTCGCGCACGAACGCGCCGAAAAAGCGTTGAGCCAATTGAAGGGCGGCGCGGATTTCGCGCAAGTGGCAGCGGGCATTTCGGATGCCAAGGATGCGCTGAAGGGGGGGGATTTGGGGTGGAGGCCTGGCGAGGGCATTCCTCCATTGTTTATGAACGAGCTGCAAAATATGAAGCCAGGCCAAACGTCTGCGGTGTTGCGCAGCCCGAGCGGTTTTCACATCCTCAAGTTGGTGGAAAAGCGTAGCGGCAATGCGCCGGTGGTGATTACGCAAACCCATGCGCGGCATATTCTGATCAAGACCAGCGAAATCATGCCGGAGGCGGAAGCCAAAAAACGCATCATGGAAATCAAGCAGCGCATCGAAGCCGGCGCAGATTTCGCCGAGCAGGCCAAACGATATTCACAGGATGGCAGCGCTCAGCATGGTGGTGATTTGGACTGGATATCGCCCGGTCAATTCGTGCCGGAATTTGAGGATGCAATGAACAAGCTGCAACCTGGGCAAATGGCAGCGGTGCAAACCCAATTCGGTTGGCATCTGGCCCAGGTGCTGGAGAGGCGCAATACCGATGTCAGCGAACAACAGAAGCGCCAGCAGGCGCGAGTCGCAATTGGCACATTCAAGTCGGACGAACAGTTTCAGGACTGGCTGCGCCAGTTACGAGACCGCGCATTCGTCGAGTATCGCCTCGAAGAGAAAAAATAGCCGGTGGATGCCGCTGTGCTTTCCGCACCCCTGGTTATTACCTCTGGCGAACCGGCAGGCATAGGCCCCGATCTGTGCGTGCAGCTTGCCGCTACGCCGTCCGATGTTCCCATCGTTGTTGTTGCCGATAAAAATTTATTGCAACAACGTGCTGCGCAACTGGGCATAGCTTTGAAGGTGCAAGATTTTTCACCCGGCCAGAAAAATGCAGGCAAGCCCAATACGCTGTCGGTGATTCATGTGCCGCTCGTTACGGAATGTCATCCTGGTGTGCTGAATGCTGCCAATAGTGAATACGTGTTGGCAACGCTAAAAAGTGCGATTCAAGGCTGTCAGTCAGGCGAGTTTTCCGGCATGGTCACCGCTCCGGTGAACAAGGGCGTCATCAACGATTCGGGCATTCCTTTCTCGGGACACACCGAATTTCTGGCCGAGCAAACCAATACCGAGCTCGCGGTGATGATGCTGGTTGGTGGAGGGATGCGCGTAGCACTTGCTACCACTCACCTCGCCTTAAAAGACGTGCCTGCGGTGATCACTGCATCCTTGCTTGAACAGGAGTTGCGCATCATTCAGCGCGATTTGCGCCGTCGTTTCGGCATAAAACAGCCGCGTATTCTGGTTGCAGGGTTGAATCCGCATGCGGGTGAGGGTGGTTATCTGGGGCGAGAAGAAATCGACGTGATGATCCCGGTGCTCAACAAATTGCGTGCCGAGGGCATGAATGTCAGCGCGCCGCTGCCTGCCGATACTTTGTTTACACCACAAAAGCTGGCGCATTGCGACTGCGTGTTGTCCATGTATCACGATCAAGGGTTGCCGGTGTTAAAGCACGCCAGTTTCGGACAAGGTGTAAACGCCACGCTCGGCCTGCCCATCATCCGCACCTCGGTGGATCACGGCACGGCGCTTGACTTGGCGGGAACCGGCAAAGCCGAGAGCGGCAGCATGCTGGAAGCGATCAAGCTCGCGGCTGAGATGGCGCAGAACGAAAAAATGTATCGTGCATAAGGCCAAGAAGAAGTTTGGTCAGAATTTCCTCGTCGATGAACAGATCATCGCCGACATCATCAGTGCGATCCGTCCCGAACCCGAAGACAGCATGGTCGAGATCGGTCCGGGCCTGGGCGCGCTGACCCGCCCGCTACTAAAGAAATTGAAACATCTGCATGTGGTGGAAATAGACCGCGACATCATCGCGCGGCTGGAAAATGACTACCCAAAAAATAAACTCATCATCCATGCCGGAGACGCGTTGGAATTCGATCTTGCGAACCTTCCAACACCGCTGCGCATCGTCGGTAACCTGCCTTACAACATCTCATCACCGTTGTTGTTTCACTTTGCAGCGTATGCAGAGCGCATCACTGACATGCACTTCATGCTGCAAAACGAAGTGGTCGAACGCATGGTGGCCGAGCCTTCCACGTCGGAATACGGACGGCTGTCGGTGATGCTGCAATACCGCTTTCACATGGAGAAGCTGCTCGACGTGCCGCCCGAATCGTTCCGTCCCGCGCCCAAGGTGGACTCCGCCATCGTGCGCATGATTCCGCTGCCCGTCAGTGAAATCACTGTGCGAAACGAAAAGCTGCTTGCCGCGATTGTCAGGACGGCATTCGGGCAACGCCGCAAGACATTGCGCAATACACTGCGCAGTTATCTGGATGAGATGGATTTTGAAAAGCTGGGCATCAATCCTCAATTACGAGCCGAGAATCTGGCAGTGGCAGACTTTATCAAGGTGGCGAATTACCTGGATGAGTTGGCGCAGTGAGTTGCCGGGCTACCCCCGGCATCAATCCTTAGCCCGTTTTCTTCTGGATCAATTCGATCTTGTATCCATCCGTGTCATCAACAAATGCGATTACCGTGTTGCCGTGTTTCATCGGCCCCGCTTCGCGTACCACCTTGCCACCGCGCTGTTTGATTTTTTCACAGGCAGCATAGGCATCTTCCACTTCAATGGCGATGTGGCCGTAGGCATTGCCGAGTTCGTATTTTTCCACGCCCCAGTTGTGGGTGAGTTCGATCACCGCGCCACTGGCTTCGTCGGTGTAGCCGACAAAAGCCAGTGTGAATTTCCCATCCGGGTAGTCATTGCGGCGAAGCAACTTCATGCCGAGCACGCCGGTATAAAAGGCGAGTGATTTTTCCAGATCGACTACGCGCAGCATGGTGTGAAGAATACGCATCAGATTTTCTCCATATTGAAATCGTCTTTGTGTTCGGTATTCGTTGTGTTCGATAGACTGGGCTACATAGGGTAAAATGCAAACACGCGACGCATTTTACCATTGTCCACATCATGACCGAACCGTTCCCTTTAGTAATGAGCTTTGCTGCAACCGACCCCAGCGGGGGTGCGGGTTTGCAGGCCGATCTGTTGACCATTTCCAGCATGGGTTGCCATCCGTTGTCGGTGGTGACGGCCATCACCGTCCAGGACACCAGCGGGGTGGACGATGTGATGCCGATAGACCCTGAATGGGTAGTAGATCAGGCACGCGCGATGCTGGAAGATGTGCCAGTGGCGGCATTCAAGATCGGGCTGCTGGGCAGTGTGGAAAATATCGCGGCAATTGCCGAGGTGTTGTCGGATTATCCGGATATTCCCCTGGTGCTGGATCCGGTGCTAGCTTCGGGACGCGGCGATGAATTGGCGAATGAGGACATGCTGGACGCGATGCGCGAGTTGCTGATTCCGCAGACCACCATCCTCACACCGAACAGCATGGAGGCCCGTCGTCTTGCTCTTGATGAAGATAATGATGAGGACGACCCAACGCTTGAAGAATGCGCCAAACGTATATTGCGCATGGGTTGCGAGTATGTGTTGATCACCGGAACGCACGAGCAAACGCCCAAAGTTATCAATACGCTGTACAGTGAGCGTGGTGTTGTCAGCAGCGACAGTTGGGTGCGCCTGCCGGGTATCTATCACGGCTCGGGCTGTACCCTGTCTGCGGCGATTGCCGCATTGTTGGCGCAGGGCGTGGATGTTCCGGAAGCTGTCAAAGAAGCTCAGGAATACACTTGGCAAACTTTGAATGCGGGCTTCCGTCCGGGCATGGGACAACATATTCCCGACCGTCTGTTTTGGGCACGCGGTGAAGAGGATGATGAGCCCCAGCCAGAGCGGCCGAATTGAAGGCCTTTACGCGATCACGCCGGATGAACCAGATACTGCGGAGCTGATACGCAAGGTAAGGCTGGCACTGCTTGGAGGTGCGCGGATCCTGCAGTATCGCAACAAAGCCGCCACTGCGACATTGCGTTTGGTACAAGCCAAGTCGTTGCGTGCACTGACGCACGAATTTTCTGTGCTGCTGATCATCAACGACGATGCGATGTTGGCGCAGCAAGTAGATGCCGACGGTGTGCATCTGGGTAGAGAGGATGGCAGTGTGGCTGCGGCGCGTTCAGTTTTGCGCAGCGGTAAAATCATTGGAGTATCTTGCTATAATCGCATGCCGCTGGCGCAAGAAGCAGTTCGCCAACGTGCGGATTACGTGGCTTTCGGCAGTTTTTTTTCGTCGACGGTGAAGCCGGATGCGACGGTGGCGTCGCTTGAGTTATTGCAGCATGCTCGCCGCGAGATCAAGGTGCCGCTGGTGGCTATAGGTGGCATCACGGTACAAAACGGCACACAGTTGCTGGATGCGGGCGCGGATGCGCTGGCGGTGATTTCAGCGATATTTGGCGCAACGGATATTCAGTATGCGGCACGACAGTTTACAAATATAAAATTACTTCGGCAGAAAGACACAATATGATTTCAAAAAATCAGCAGCTATTCGATCAATCCCAGAAAATCATACCCGGCGGTGTGAATTCACCGGTGCGTGCATTCAAGTCGGTGGGTGGCACGCCGCTGTTTTTCAAACGCGGCAAGGGTGCTTATGTGTGGGATGCGGACGACAAGCGATACATAGATTATGTCAATTCGTGGGGGCCGATGATCGTCGGCCACTGCCATCCCGAAGTGGTCAAGGCAGTGCAGACAGCCGCTGCCGAAGGATTGGGTTTCGGCGCGCCGACCGCAGCCGAGCTGGAGATCGCCGAATTGTTGTGCAAGATTCTGACGTCCCTGGAAATGGTGCGTCTGGTCAGTTCCGGCACCGAGGCGACGATGACCGCGATCCGTCTGGCGCGTGGCTTTACCGGGCGTTCGCGCATTATCAAATTTGAGGGCTGCTACCACGGCCATTCCGACGGTTTGCTGGTCAAGGCAGGCTCAGGCGCGCTGACTTTCGGCCAGCCGAGTTCTTCAGGCGTGCCCGCCGAGATCGCCGCGCTGACTACGGTGCTGGACTACAACGACGTAGCCGGACTGGAAAAATCCTTTGCGGAAATGGGTAAAGAGATCGCCGCCGTGATCGTCGAGCCGGTAGCGGGCAACATGAATCTGATTCTGCCCAAGCGCGAGTTCCTCGACGCGATGCGCAATCTGTGTACGAAACACGGAGCGGTGCTGATCCTGGATGAGGTGATGTCCGGTTTCCGAGTCGGTTTGCAGGGCGCGCATGGACACTATGGCATCAAACCTGATTTGGTCACGCTGGGCAAGGTAATGGGCGGCGGTTTGCCTGCTGCCGCGTTCGGCGGACGCCGCGACATCATGCAATGCCTGGCTCCGCTCGGCGCGGTGTATCAGGCCGGTACGCTGTCCGGTAATCCGGTGGCAGTTGCCGCAGGTATGGCTACGCTCAAGCTCGTTCAAGCGAAGGGCTTTTACGAAAACCTGACCAAGGTGGCCAAGCAGTTGACTGAAGGTTTGTCGGCAAGCGCGAAGAAGCACGGTATACCGTTCAGCGCGCAGTCGATCGGTAGCATGTTCGGTTTGTATTTCAGCAGCAAAGTGCCGACCAGCTATGCCGAAGTGATGGCTAGCGACAAGGCCGCGTTCAATCGCTTTTTCCACGCGATGCTGGAAGCCGGTGTATACCTCGCGCCGTCAGCATTTGAAGCCGGTTTCGTTTCCGCCGCGCATACCGAGGCTGATATAGCTGCAACCATTGCCGCTGCGGACAAGATTTTCGCGAACTGGAAGTAATGGGACTGTTTTCCCAAGCGGCTTTTTTTACTACCGTCAATCATATCAAGGATCTGCCGCTGCACGGCGGCAAGGAAATCGCGTTTGTCGGACGTTCCAATGCGGGCAAGTCGAGTGCGATCAATACGCTGGCGAATCATGTGCGTCTGGCTTATACCAGCAAAACGCCGGGACGAACCCAGCACCTGAATTATTTTTCCCTAGGAAATATTGAAGGGGGTAACAATAATTTTCTGGTGGACTTGCCAGGGTACGGTTACGCCAAAGTCCCGCCAGAAAGTAAGCGTCATTGGGAGGCTTTGCTCAGTGAGTATTTGCAGAATCGCGATGAGTTGTGCGGTTTGGTGGTGATCATGGATTCCCGTCATCCGCTGACCGAGATGGATGAGAACATGCTGGACTGGTTTGCGCCAACTGGCAAGCCGGTGCATATCCTGCTCACCAAGTCAGATAAGCTCAGCCGGCAACAAGCAACATTGACGTTGAGTCGTGTAAAATCCCACTTGGCCGAGCATTTCCCGCAGTGTTCTGCGCAATTGTTTTCCAGCTTGAAGAAGCAGGGCATGGAAGAAGCGGAAGCCGTGATGGCGGGTTGGTTCAAAAGCTAATAGGAAAAAAATGCCCCAGCCAAGGGGAGGTAGGCCGGGGCAAAGTCTTAACAAGAGTTAAGACGCACGCTCAGGGAGGAGAAACGTGGAATGATTCACATCATTCAAAGCATCAGATAAGCAGATTCTAAAATAGTTCCAGGAAAATAATTTTTTGTAGGGAAAATCATGCAAACACTCGGACAATATCCCCAAACCCGCATGCGTCGGATGCGCAGGGACGCGTTTTCACGCGACCTGATGCGTGAGCATATACTTACTCCGTCAGATTTCATCTATCCAGTATTTGTGCTGGAAGGCAGTAACAAAGTCGAGGATGTGAAGTCCATGCCGGGGGTACAACGCAAAACTTTGGACTTGTTGCTCAAAGACGCCGAGCAATGTGTGAAATTGGGTGTCCCGGTGATGGCGATTTTTCCGGTGATCGATGCACCGCTGAAAAGCCTGGATGCGAGTGAAGCCTATAACCCAAAAGGGCTTGTCCCTCGTGTGGTCGCTACCCTGAAAAAAAACTTCCCCGAACTCGGTGTGATGACTGATATCGCACTTGATCCCTACACTAGCCACGGGCAGGATGGTCTGCTCGATGACAGCGGATATGTTCTCAACGACGAAACCGTTGCGGTGCTGGTACGGCAGGCGCAAGTTCACGCTACCGCCGGAGCGGACATCGTCGCCCCCTCCGACATGATGGACGGTCGCATCGGCGCGGTGCGCGCCGCACTGGATGTCCACAAGCACATACACACCCGCATCATGGCCTACTCTGCTAAATATGCCTCAAGTTTCTACGGCCCGTTCCGTGATGCAGTCGGTTCCAGCGGCAACTTGGGCTCGGGCAACAAATACACCTATCAGATGGATCCCGCCAACTCCGATGAAGCGCTATGGGAGGTCGGTCTCGACTTACAGGAAGGCGCAGATATGGTGATGGTCAAGCCTGGCATGCCCTACCTAGACATCGTCCGCCTCATTAAAGACGAGTTCAAGGCACCGACCTTCGTTTATCAGGTCAGCGGTGAATACGCAATGCTCAAGGCCGCCGCTCAAAACGGCTGGTTGAACGAACAGGCCTGTGTGCTCGAAGCGCTGCTGGCATTCAAACGTGCAGGAGCGGATGGGATATTGACTTACTTTGCGCTGGATGCAGCACGGTGGCTGAAGGAGTAGGACACAGTGCTTGCCCTTGGGGCGATTGCCGCCCTATCGAACGAACTAAATTGGATCACTTAAGGAGATTGATATGCGTTTCACGGTGATTATCGTCGTAGGATTGTTCGTGGTAACAGGGGCGCTTGCGGCTGAGCCGAAGAATACATTTATTTCATCTGACCATGGCATTTCTATAGAAGCGCCCGCTTCCAAAGATATAGAGGCTCAAAATCTGCAGATAGCCATGTTCTTTCTTCCCCCTTCCAATAATTTTGCCGCCAATGTAAACATCCAAAAGCAAAAATTTACTGATTCAATCGAAGCCTATGACAAATTAACGGTAGGCCAATTGAGCAATTTAAACTTGCCGTCTTAAATCGCACTTTAAAAGGTAATGAGCTTAGATATGAATATAAAGGTGACATGCAAGGAAGTGCTTTGCATTGGTATGCAAGAGCCATTAAGTCTGGTGTATACTACCTTGTCACCGCAACCAGCCTAGACAAACAATGGGAGCAGCAAAAATAACACTGATAAAATCCGTCGATAGCTTTGTAAGACAGTAATCCGATAGATGTCAGCCATTAGCGTAATAGCCAGAGGGTGTGGCACCTTTTATCATGTCAACAATCCTTCCACCGCCGCAATATCTGCATGCGTCTCCGGGTGGCGGCTGCCGCTGTGGCGAGCGTTTTCAGGCAGGACGATGATGTGTGTCTGGGTGCCTGATTCACTGGTCAATGTGTAGCTCGGCACAGTCTCTTCGTGTCCACCCACCCGTACTCTCCATTCGCCATCTTCGAACTCGATGTTGTGCTTGAGCAGGAACAGCAGCACGGCTTTTGCATCATCGCTGAACAGCATTAGGTTGATGTCCGACTGCTCGCCGGCAGTGCCGCTCAACACCGAGCCGGTCAGGTAGGGGTGGAACTCTGCCAGCATGTGCATAGCGGTGAGCGCTTCTTCGCGCAGCTGATACAAGATGCCGGGGTGGCTGTCGCGTTGATAGAGCGCACGGTAGCTGTGCAGTGCGTCATCCACTTCATTGTTGCTGGGCAGATGCTGTGTATCCGCTGCACCGAGCTGTCGCGCGGCCTTTCGTTTGGCAAAGGCATGGTCTGTGATACCGTCCTCAGCCATCAATTTTGCAGCTTGATGCGCCAGTTGCTCCCGCATCAAATCGCGTTTGTTGGCATATTCTCTGGGTGTGCGTTCTTTGGGCATGTGTGTAGTCAGAGCAACTGATCCTTGAGGGTGTCTGCCGGCTTTATTTCTTCATTGAGTGTGGGTGTGGCATGTTCGGGCGGAACATTTTCCTGATAAAAATATTCGACCCGAGGGCTATTGTCATCATGATATCCTTCTTCATTGATATGTACTGCAACCATGTTGTTTGGCATGGTGTAAACAGCCTCAGGCACATCTTTGAGTATCTTTTCCATGTAGCTCATCCATATCGGCAGGGCCGCACCACCGCCGGTTTCCCTGTCTCCCAAGCTGCGTGGCTGGTCATAGCCTATCCAGGCGATACCGACAATGGTCGGATGGAAGCCGCAAAACCAGGCATCAATCGTGTCATTGGTGGTGCCGGTCTTGCCGGCCAAATCTTGTCGGCCAAGCTGCATGGCACGAATGCCGGTGCCATGCTTGACCACATCCTGCAACATACTGACCATGGTATATGCATTGCGTATATCGATAACCTGCTTTGCGCCATTTCCGGCCACCTCCGGTGTGGATTTGCTGAGCACGGTGCCGCGAGCATCTTCGATGCGTTGTATAAAATAAGGGGCAACGAGAAAACCTCCATTGGCAAATACAGAATAGCCAGTCAACATTTGCATCGGTGTTACAGAGCCGGCTCCAAGAGCCATGGTCAGATAGGCGGGGTACTTGGTGGGATCGAAGCCAAAGTTGGTGATGTAGTCCTTTGCATATTGCGGGGTGATGGACTGTAATATACGGATCGACACCAGATTCTTTGATTTGATCAATGCTTGGCGCATACGCATCGGCCCTTCGAATTTTCCATCGTAGTTCTTCGGCTCCCAAGGTTCATTGCCGGTTTGTTCCGCATCAAAAATCAAGGGTGCATCATTAATCACAGTGGCTGGGGTGAACCCCTTTTCCAGCGCAGCAGAATATACGAAAGGTTTAAAGCTCGACCCGGGTTGGCGCCATGCCTGAGTGACATGGTTGAACTGAGTGCGATCGAAATCGAAGCCCCCCACCAGCGAATAAATAGCACCGGTGCGCGGGTCGCCGGAAACGAAGGCAGCTTCGACTAGCGGGAGCTGGGCTATTTGCCAAGTGCCTTTATCATCCTTGCGCAACCGAATGATAGAGCCTACGTTAATACGCTGGTTCAAGGCTACTTTCTTGTTCAAAGCCGGTTCGGCGAAAAGTAATGCATCACCGCCGACCTCAGCGATTTCTCCACCCTTGCAATAGGCTTTAATCAATTTGGGTGAAGCCTCAAGGACGACGGCAGGGATTAAATCATCGCTGTCATTAATATCCTGCAGGGCTTCATCAAATTGCTCAGCGTTACTGATGTCTCCATGTAAATCGACAAAACCTTCCGGGCCGCGGTAGCCTTGTCGACGGTCATAATCCAGTGCGCCTGTGCGGACAGCCTGATAAGCGGCAAGCTGGTCTTGCTGACGAATGGTGGTGTAAACTTTGAAACCTTGTGTGTAGGTGTCATCCCGATATTTTTCATAAACAGCCTGCCTGACCATTTCCGAGAGATAGTCTGACTTGACCCCGAACTCTTGATTGCTGCGCATGGTCACGATGGGCTGCTGTTGCGCAAGTTGGAGCTGTTCATCATTAATAAAATTTAATTCACGCATACGGCGCAGTACATACATCTGGCGAAGTTTGGCGCGGTTTGGATTGACAACCGGATTATAGGAGGAGGGTGCTTTAGGCAGCCCCGCAAGCATAGCAGCCTCTGCAATCGTGACTTGACCAAGCGGTTTGCCAAAATAAACCTGGGCAGCTGAGGCAAACCCGTAAGAACGCTGGCCAAGGTATATCTGGTTGATATAAAGCTGCAAGATGTCGTCCTTGCTCAAGCTATGCTCGATTTTGAAGGTAAGCAGTACCTCATTGAACTTGCGGGTCAGGGTTTTTTCTTTGGTAAGAAAAAAGTTGCGTGCTACCTGCATGGTGATCGTGCTGGCCCCCTGTTTTGCACTGCCGGAAGTGAAATTTGAAATCGCTGCACGGACTACACCCACGAAATCCACGCCTCCATGCTCATAGAATCGATCATCTTCGGCGGCAAGAATGGCGTGCTTCATTATTTCCGGCACTTCTGAAATTGTGACCAAGGCGCGGCGTTCCTCCCCGAATTCACCGAGCAGCATACCCTCAGTGCTGTAAATACGCAGCGGGATCTTGGGGCGATAGTCGGTAAGTGCTTCCAGCGAAGGCAGAGTAGGATAAGCCAGTATGGCTGCCAAACTCAGCAAAATCGCTGGAAGCACAAATAGGGCTAGAGTGACTAGAGCAGAGGGAAGCCAGCGGGGGTAAGGCATGTGCAGTTATCCAGGAAAAAAGTAACAAAAAGTAGCATTATGAGATGCGCGTGAAATTATATCGGCTCTTCGGATATAAATAACCCCCAAAAATAGCTTTACACGATTTATAGTTATTGCTAGGATTTAAACCACTTTATACAAATAGGGCGCTAACCAGTCAATGATTAAAGTAAATTTTGACATCCCTTTGGACTTTTTGTGGGCTAAAGCACCACCTCTGATAGGCGTGGATATCAGTGCGTCATCGGTCAAAATTGTCGAGCTGAGCGAGTCGCCCAAAAAAAAAGGCGGTTACACTGTTGAGCGTTATGCGATCGAACTGTTGCCTAAAGATGCAATCACTGATGGCAATATTATTAATCTTGAAGCCGTCTCCGAATGCATGCACAACGCCTGGAAGCGAATGGGTACGCGTATCAAGACAATAAGCTTGGCGCTGCCCGCAGCGGCGGTGATTTCCAAAAAGATACTATTGCCTGCCGGTCTTCGCGATGAGGATCTGGAATATCAAGTCGAATCTGAAGCGAATCAGTATATACCGTTTGCGTTGGAAGAAGTTAATCTCGACTTCCAGGTGATCGGCCCATCACCTGATAATACCGAGGAGTTGGAAGTATTGTTGGCCGCTTCACGTAAGGCCAATGTCGAGGATCGTGTAGCGGCAGCTCAGATGGCCGGACTTAAAACAGTAGTCATGGATGTTGAGCCCTATGCGGCCGAGATGGCTTTTGAGCAGATACGCCTCCAGCTCCCCGATGGCGCTGTTGACAGGTGCGTGGCGCTGATAGACATAGGCGCGAACGTGATGAACGTCAATGTTTTGCGTAATGGCCAATCGGTATATTCGAGGGATCAGCAGGTAGGTGGCGCGCAATTGACGCAGCAGATCCAAACTGTGTTCGGTTTGTCTGCAGAAGAGGCTGAGTCAGCAAAGCGAAGTGGCGGGTTGCCGGATAATTATGAGAGCGATGTCCTGTCGCCCTTCCGTGAAAACGTGGTGACGGAAATCGCTCGTGCATTACAGTTTTTTTTCACGTCGACACAATACCATGAAGTGGATTACATCGTGCTCTCGGGCGGATGTGCGGCACTGCCTGGATTGGATGATGAAGTGGCAACCAAAACTCAGGTAAGCACCATGGTAGCGAATCCGTTTGCTTTGATGACGCTAGCGGGTCGAATCAAACCAAGGCAATTACAAGCTGATGCACCTTCGTTGATCATTGCTTGCGGCTTGGCTATGCGGAGGTTTGACCCACAGTGATACGCGTAAACCTATTACCGCATCGTGCTGAAAAGCGTCGCGCTCGCCAGATCCAATTTATCGCGTTAAGCGTGATTTCTGTGGTGCTGGCGGCCTTGTTAGTAGGGTCTGTGCAAGTTGCAATCAGCACCCAGATTTCCTATCAGGAAAGACGCAATGCATACCTGAAACAAGAAACTGCGGTATTGGATAAGCAAATTGAGGAAATCAACAAGCTCCGCGCTGAAACACAAGCTTTATTGGCACGCAAAAATGTTGTGGAAAGTTTGCAAAGTACACGTTCAGATGTGGTGCATCTGCTTGATCAGATGTTGCGCATCTTGCCGGACGGGATATATCTCAAGTCGCTCAGGCAGGCAGGCAATAGAATCAATTTGGTTGGCTATGCGCAGTCCAATGCGCGTATTTCTACATTGATGCGGGCGATTGATGACTCTCCTTGGCTCGATACGCCTACATTGGTAGAAATTCATGCTACCAGCGCAGCAGGAGGCCGCATCAGCGAATTTACGATGAACTTCAACTTGACCAAGCCGGATGCATCCAAGCCACAGGATGCGACCAAGCCGCAGAATGCAGCTGCCCCACCCCCCGCCAAACCTGCTGGCGCTAAGAATTAGGTGTCATGATGAACTTGGATGGCCTGAAGCAAAGTCTAATCGACCTGAAGAACTTAAATCCGAAAACACCCGGTGCGTGGCCTTGGCCGGCAAAAATTATTGCATTCGTGGCATTATTTGTTGCAGTGGTTGTTGCGGGTGCGCTGCTGATTTGGCAGGATCAATTGGAAACTTTGGGCAAAGTCCAGGATGAGGAAGGTCAGTTGAAGGAAACGTTCCTGGCAAAAAAGAAACAGGCGATCAACCTGGACTTGATCAAGAAACAACTTAATGAAACACAGGAATCATTTGGCGCGCTACTCAAACAACTGCCAAGCAAATCGGAAATGGATGCGTTATTGACCGATATCAACCAGGCTGGTTTGGGGCGCGGGCTTCAGTTCGAACTGTTCCGCCCCGGTGGTGAAACGATGAATGGGGCGTTTGCCGAACAGCCGATCACCATCAAGGTGACGGGAAATTATGATGACATTGGCAAGTTTGCCAGCGATATTGCGATGTTGCCGCGCATCGTCACGCTTAATGATATAGCGATAAATCCTGGAGCAAATTCATTGATCATGGATGCGACAGCTAGGACTTTTCGTTACCTGGATGATTCAGAAGTGGCCGCACAGAAGAAGGCTGCCAAGCCGGCGGGGGCAAAATGAAAATAATTCATTTTGTTTTTTTTGTTTCGATATTACTGACAGCGTGTGGAGGAGAAGAATTTCAGGATTTGCGCGATTTCGTCAAAAGTTCCGGTGAGGGTATGCGCGGAAAAATAGAGCCTCCGCCAGAGGTGAAGCCTTATGAATATTTCCCTTACAACAATGAAACAAATTTGCCTGATCCTTTCAAGCCCCGCAAGCCAGAGAAGCCTCCCGGCGCAGGAAAGGGGCAAAATCAACCGGACTTTGATCGTCCCAAAGAGGCTTTGGAAGAATTTCCACTCGAAAGCCTTCAAATGGTTGGTTACCTTTACAAGGCTAAAGTAGGCTATGCGGTATTACGCGCTCCCGATGCCAAGCTGTATCGGGTTAAAGCAGGCAACCATGCCGGTTTGAACTTTGGTTTGATAAAAGAAATAACCGAAACAGAAGTGAAAATCAAAGAGATGGTTCAAGACAGCTCGGGTGACTGGACGGAACGCATAAACAGCCTGCAATTAATTGAAGGATTAGGAGCAAAATAATGAGACAGTTTACTGACTTTGCCATAAATTCATTC
The DNA here is from genome assembly GCA_025350705.1 of Gallionella sp. Taxonomy (GTDB): domain Bacteria; phylum Pseudomonadota; class Gammaproteobacteria; order Burkholderiales; family Gallionellaceae; genus Gallionella. The sequence goes on along the minus strand of JANXXH010000042.1, from coordinate 28,969 downwards.
TCCGGACCATTCCACCCGCAAGGGGCCGGAAGTGCCTTCCATAAATTGGTTCAAGATGCGGTTCGATTGCTGGGGTTGGCCATCGCATTTGGTATATTGGGTACACAGGCAAACGCAGATGCGCAGAACAGCATTACTGCGATGAATGTCAGTACTGGTAACGGAACGACAATCATCAGGGTCGAACTAGCGCAGCCTCTGGCAAGTTTGCCCGCGGGGTTTTCCATCAATACTCCTCCGCGTATTGCGTTTGATTTCCCTAATACTGCAAACGGGATGGGTAAATCAACACAAGGTTTCACTGAAGGAGATTTGCGTAGCGCCAATATCGTTCAGGCGGGCAACCGCACCCGGCTGGTGATTAACCTTAATCAAATGTTGGCCTACGAAACCAAGGTTGATGGAAATAACCTTCTGATCACCTTGCATAACAAGCCTGCAGTGACGGCAAGCACTGCGCGCTTTGCCGAGCCAAGACAAGGCACTCAACAACATGAATTACGCGACATAGATTTTCGTCGAGGTAAAAATGGCGAAGGGCGCATCCAGGTCGACCTTTCCGATTCGGGTATTGGAATTGATATGCGGCAACAGGGCGCCTCGTTGATAATCGACTTTCTCAAAACCAACTTGCCGCTCAATTTGCAACGCAAACTGGATGTGGTCGATTTTGCAACTCCGGTACAGGGCGTGGATACCTTTGTGCAGGGCGACAACGTGCGTATGGTGATCGAGCCCAAGGGTAAATGGGAGCATTCGGCATATCAGACTGACAATAAGTTCATCGTCGAAGTGAAGCCGATTGCTGCGGAAGCTGATAAAAAGGAGAAGAGCAAGAAGGAGGGATATACGGGCGAAAAGCTGACATTGAATTTCCAAAAGATCGACGTTCGTGAAGCACTGAATGTGATTGCCGATTTCATCGAAACAAACATGGTGATCAGCGATACCGTGACCGGAAATCTGACCCTGCGTTTGAAAGATGTGCCATGGGATCAGGCTTTTGACATCATCCTGCAGAGCCGCGGATTGGATATGCGCAAGAATGGCAACGTGATCCAGGTCGCACCTCGCGAAGAGATCGCCGCCAAGGAAAAATTAGATTTGTCCGCGCATCAGGAAATAGCCGAACTGGAAGAACTGCACACCGAGAGCTTCCAGATCAGTTATCAAAAAGGCGATGCGGTGGCAGCGATGTTAACCAACGACAAGCAGCGCATGCTTTCCAAGCGCGGTAGCGCAGTAGTGGATGCACGCACCAACACCGTGTTTATTCAAGACACGCCCTCGCATCTTGATGAGGCACGCAAACTGATCAAGCAAATCGACGTGCCGATACGCCAGGTGATGATCGAAGCACGCGTGGTTGAGGCATCGGACAAGTTTGGCAAGAATCTGGGTGTGAGGCTGGGCTACAACTCCCTCGACACATTCACGCTGAATGGAACCAATGGTAGTCTCAATGGAAATATTGGTGCCAGTACCGCAACATTGTCCGGCTCGCCATTGCTTAGCACGACGGTAACACCTGTCAATACGCCTAATGTCAATTTGCCGTCTGCGGGTACTGCCGGTGCATTTTCCATGCTTTTGTTCAACAGCTCGATGAGCAAATTGCTGTCTGTAGAACTGACCGCGCTCGAAACCGACAGCAAGGGCAAGGTTATTTCCAGTCCGCGCGTTGTGACATCGGATCAGACCGAAGCCACGATTGCAACGGGCACCGAAGTGCCATATCAGCAGGCCAGCAGCAGCGGTGCTACGAATGTGGCATTCAAAGCTGCGACTTTGAGTCTGTCGGTCAAACCGCAAATCACGCCGGATGACAATGTCATCATGGATATCAAAGTGAACAAAGATTCGGTCGGCACTTTGTATGCAGGTGTACCCAGCATCGATACCAACAGGGTAACCACCCAGGTGCTGGTGGAAAACGGCGGCACGGTGGTGATCGGCGGCGTGTTTAGCCAGGTTCAAAGCGACGGCGTGAATAAAGTGCCGTTTCTTGGGGACATACCGTTTCTGGGCGCACTTTTTCGAAGCAGCGCAAAGATTGATAACAAGGGCGAATTGCTGATCTTTATTACGCCCAAGATCATAAAAGAAGCAATGAATTTACGTTAATGTAAGTGTAATCGATGCTTGTTCCTGCGTTATCGAAGCTGGCGGGCATTCGGAAATGCTGGAAATAAATATTCTGTGTACCCGTTTATCAGATGGGTTTGCCCGCTTGTCCGGTTTGATTTGTAAGGGAGTATCAGGTGAGTCAATATGCACATCAGGCATAAAGGCAATTTTTGTTCGCAGCACATCATTGGATTATGCAAAGAATCATTTCGCATCAAACGTGAACGGGAGATGAAACATGCAGGACTTTTTTTTCAGTCAAAAAATCACTAACTTCCCGGCGACGTTCTTGTTGGCAATTGCGCTTGCGGTTCTTGCCGGTTGCAGTAACTCAGGCGGCGGAACCACAGTGGTGACAACGCCACCGCCGGTGACTGGATCAGCGACAGTCGCCAATATCCAGATATCAGGCAATCCGCTGACGATTAAAACCGATAACGCAACTTTCACTACGATCACCGTTATTGCGGTAGATGCAAGCAATGCGGCAGTATCGGGTGCGACGATAACCCTCAGCGCCAGTTCGGGCATGCTCACCACTTCGACACTCATCACTGATGCCACAGGCAGAGCCACGACAACTTTCTATTCCGGTGTCGGCGCTGCAAACCAGACTAATCGAACCGCGACCATAACCGCAACATCGGGCGCCGCCACTGCGTTGCTGCCGGTGCAGATCGTGGGTTCTACGCTCACATTGAGCTCGACCAGCACATCGATAGCCATTGGCGGTGCGTCGCCGGCTACGCTGACCATCACTGCGAAAGACGCAGCGGGTAATGCGATTTCAGGTGCCGCAGTGACGCTGACCCAAACACCCATCCTCATCCCTGGCCCTGGCGGAACAGTGACATTCACCCCGGCTTCGGGCACGACGAATGCGAGCGGCGTGCTTACTGTCTCTGTTGGAGGAGGGGCGATCGGTGCAGTGACCGTGAGCGCCGCAGCAGCGGGCGTCACGGCAACCCTCAACTATACAGTTGCACTGACCGGCGGCACCTTTAACATCAGCCATCTGACGCTGAATGGCGGGACGCCCCTAGTCCCTGTCAATCCCAAAAACAGCGCGATGCAACTCGGCGACTCATTGGATGTGGAGGTCACTGCGCCCCTCCCCACAACCACCGTGCTGTTCGCCACAACGATAGGCTATTGGTCTGGTGCGCCACCGGGTACGATCGTTGCGGCACCGGGTACGGGAGTCGGAACGGCATATCTGATAGTAACAACCAATGCCGGAGCTATCGCAACCGCAACATTACAATCGGCTGCAGCAGGGAATGCCATTGTTGAAGTGCTTGATTCAACCACCGGAACCCCTACTGACACGCTCACGGTGGGGATCACCGCGAAGATTGCGTCCAAGATTACGCTGCAGGCATTTCCCACGGTGATACCCAAGAGCGTGGGCTCCACAGTAGGCTATTCGAATCTGACCGCCATGGTGTATGACGCAAATAATCAGCCCGTGGGTGGTTTGCCGGTTGGCTTTGAGATAGTCAGCGGCACCGGCACCGGCTCGGGCGAAACCGTCTCGCCGGTGGTGGTGTATTCTGCTTCGACAACGATGAATGGTCTCGCCCTGGGAGCATCACCGACGGTATTTACATCCGGTTCGCTGTCTTCAGCTTCGACAGGGGTTCAGATTCGCGCCAGTGTGATAGGCACCGCGATTGCAACGACACTTATAGGAGGAACTGGCACAACGTCGAGCACCGACGCGGCCATTGTCGTAGGCGGCACGGCGGGTTCGGTGGCCTTCGGCCAGGCCACCAAAATCATCGATTTGGGCGACACCAGCACCATCTATTCCTTCCCGATGTCCGTTCTGGTTGCCGATTCAAACGGCAGTCCTGCGCCGAAGGGAACCGTGGTCAACATCAGCGTCTCGCCAATTGCGTGGAGCACCGGCTCGGGATGTGTATGGGATCCGGATGGTTTTGTTTGGGATCCCGTCGCTCTTGCCTGGGTTGCCGGCAATGGCGGGACATTTTATACCGAGGATACAAACCAGAACTTGATCCTGGATGCTGGCGAAGACGGTGTCAGGAAATATTACGCTACCGGTGCTGCGGCACTAGGAACGGGAATCAAAGACGGTCAACTCACTCCGCTGAATTCATGGGCGGGGACGTTGGCCTCGACGAACCCGATCGACCTGGCCGGGACGGCGACGACCGATGAGACCGGCCTGGCCAAGTTTAACCTGACTTATACCAAGTCCAGTGCGAACTGGGTCGTAGCCAGGATACGCGCCCAAACGGTGGTACAGGGTTCCCCCGCAGTAGGCCAACTGGATTGGCGGTTGGTGGCATCCAAAGCTGACAGCGTACCTTGCGTATTACCTCCGTCACCCTTTAAGTTCTAGTACGCAGGATTTGATTTAACGAAAGCCAGGCCAGTCCGGGCTTTCGTTATTATCGTTTACAATATGCGGCATGCAGATCGACCAAGAGAACGATAGCACATCTCATCTCCTGAAACATGGCCGCAAGCTCGAGTCCGGCAACCTGATCCTGGTGGGCATGATGGGCTCCGGCAAGACCACGATGGGGCGGGCGCTGGCCAAGCATCTGGACAAGATATTTGTGGACAGCGATGAGGAGATCATCAATCGCACCGGCGTGACGGTTACGCACATATTCGATATCGAAGGCGAAGCCGGATTTCGTTTGCGCGAGACTGCAGCCATTCGCGATCTGGCCGGGCGCGATAACATGGTGCTGGCGACCGGTGGAGGCGCGGTGCTGGAGGAACAAAACCGTACGATGCTGCAACAGAACGGGATCGTCATCTACCTGAAGGCGAGCGTGCACGATCTATGGCAACGCACCCGGCATGACCGCAATCGCCCGCTGCTGCAGACCAACGATCCACACGCCAGGCTGACCGAATTGTTTAACCAGCGCGACCCGCTTTACCGGCAGGTGGCAGATATCGTCGTCCAGAGCGGCAAACAGAGCGCGCATGCTTTGATGTTGCATCTGGTGGACGAAATCGAATCATTCAGAAAAAGTTGTCTTGGAAGTTGACCGGGGAATCATGCAAACATTGACAGTAGGATTGGGCGAACGAAGTTATCCGATACATATCGGCAGCGGCCTGCTCGATCAAGCAGAATTGCTGAAAGCGCATGTGCCGCGCAAGCGGGGGGCCATCGTTACCAATACCACGGTCGCACCGCTGTATCTTGATAAGCTTCAACATACCTTGCAGGCCATCGGTGTCAGCAGCGTGACCGTCATTCTGCCGGATGGAGAAGAATATAAAAATTTTGAAACGCTGAATCTGATCTACGACGCGCTGCTCAACAATCGTTGCGAGCGCAGCACACCGCTGATCGCGCTGGGCGGCGGCGTGATCGGCGACATGACCGGCTATGCGGCAGCGACTTATTTGCGCGGCGTGCCTTTCATCCAGATCCCGACCACGCTGCTGGCGCAGGTCGATTCTTCAGTGGGCGGCAAGACCGGCATCAACCATCCGCTCGGCAAAAACATTATAGGCGCGTTCTATCAGCCGCAGGTGGTGCTGGCGGATACATCCACGCTGGACACGCTGCCGGACAAGGAATTGGCGGCAGGCTTGGCCGAGGTTATCAAGTATGGTTTGATCCGCGATCTGCCTTTCCTCGAATGGCTGGAACAGAACATGGATAAATTGCTGGCGCGCGATACCGCCGCACTGCAATACGCGATCGCGCGCAGTTGCCAGAACAAGGCCGAGGTCGTCGCGGCGGACGAACGTGAAAGCGGTGAACGCGCGCTGCTGAATCTGGGTCACACTTTCGGCCACGCGATCGAATCGGGCATGGGTTATGGCAACTGGCTGCATGGTGAAGGCGTCGCGGCGGGCACAGTGATGGCGGCGGACCTGTCGCAACGCCTGGGCTGGATCAGCGTGCAGGATGTGGCGCGCATACGCAAGCTGTTCGAGCGCGCCAGGTTGCCGGTGGTCGCGCCCGATCTGGGTGCGGACAAATATCAGGAATTGATGGGGCTGGACAAGAAAGTGGAGGGCGGCAAGATGCGCTTCGTGCTGCTCAAACAAATCGGCAATGCCGTGGTTTACGGCGATGTTCCTTCTGCACTTTTGCAACAGACCATAGAAGCATGTACATATGGCTGAACTCGTAACTTACGCTGTCTCTGAGGGCAATTCGCGAGGGCGGCAAGTAGCCGAAGATGCGCCGCAAGGGCGCAGCGAATTCCAGCGTGACCGCGACCGCATCATCCATTCCGGCGCATTCCGCCGTCTCGAATACAAGACCCAGGTATTTGTGAATCACGAAGGCGATTTGTTTCGCACCCGTCTTACGCACAGCATCGAAGTGGCACAGATCGCGCGTTCCATCGCGCGGCGTTTACACCTGAACGAAGACCTCTCTGAAGCGATCTCGCTGGCGCACGATCTCGGGCATACTCCGTTCGGTCATGCCGGGCAGGATGCGTTGAATGCCTGCATGAAATCGTACGGCGGATTCGAGCACAATCTGCAATCGCTGCGCGTGGTGGACATGCTGGAAGAGCGCTATGCCGCGTTCGACGGATTGAACCTGTGTTTCGAAACGCGCGAAGGCATCCTCAAGCATTGTTCGGCGGATAACGCGGCAAGTCTGGGCGAGTTGGGCGAGCGTTTTCTGAACAATCGCCGCCCCTCGCTGGAAGCACAGGTCGCCAACCTCGCCGACGAGATCGCCTACAACAATCACGATGTAGATGACGGCTTGCGTTCGGGTTTGGTCAAGCTGGAGCAATTCGAAACAGTTCCGCTGGTGACGGCACATTTGCACGAAGTGCGCCGCCTGCATCCCGATTTGCCGGAGCGGCGCGTGGTGCATGAAACCGTGCGGCGCATGATCAATACGCTGGTGACCGACCTGATTCGGCAGAGCGAATCCAATATCAATTCACAACGCCCGGCCACGCTGGAAGATGTGCGCAGCGCCCCGGCGCTGATCGCATACAGCCCTGAGATCAACGAGCAGCAGCGCGCGCTGAAAAACTTTTTGCGTATCCATTTGTACCGCCACTACCGCGTGCTGCGCATGAGCGCCAAGGCGCAGCGCATCATCAGCGACTTGTTTGGCGTATTCATGGCAGACAGCCGCTTGTTGCCGCCGCAATTTCAAAGTTTGGCTGAACACGACCGCGCTCGCGCGGTCGCCGACTATATCGCCGGCATGACCGATCGCTATGCGATACGTGAGCACCGCAGGATATTCGCGGTAGAAGAGGCAGTGTAGCTTCCAAACCTGCGCTGTTAAGCACGGTTGCCCATCATCCCCAGACAAGGTAAAATTCCCGCCCTTTCGCTTTTGAATTTAACGTGGCGGCGTGTGTCGCCATTTTTTGACTCTAATGATTTGTGATTTGTGATTTGACCGAGGAACGCCGTGAGTAACAGTTCTTTACCGATGCAACAAGGTTTGCCATTCCAACAAGGCCTGTACGATCCACGCCAAGAGCGCGATGCCTGCGGAGTGGGCTTTGTGGCCCATATCAAGGGCAAGAAAAGCCATGACATGGTGCGTCAGGGTTTGCAGATTCTGAAAAATTTAACTCATCGCGGTGCGGTGGGTGCCGACCCGTTGGCCGGTGACGGTGCGGGTATCTTGTTGCAGATTCCCGATGCATTTTTGCGCGCGCAGTGCGCAGCTCGGGGTGTGACTTTGCCAGCCGTCGGCAGTTACGGTGTGGGCATGTTGTTCCTGCCGCGCGATACCGCAGCGCGTGCCGCGTGCGAAAAGATTGTTGCCGACAAGATCGCTGCCGAAGGCCAGCAGTTGTTGGGCTGGCGCGATGTGCCGGTGGATAGCAGCGGCTTGGGCGAGAGCGTCAAGAAGGTCGAACCGGTAGTGCGCCAGGTGTTCATCGCGCGTGGAAAAAATTGTGCTGATGTCGATGCGTTTGAACGCAAGCTGCTGGTGATCCGCAAGACGATGGAGCATGCAGTAAGCAGCTTGAGCAATTCTCAAAGCAAAGGTTTTTATTGCCCTTCGCTGTCTTCGCGAACCATTGTTTATAAGGGCATGTTGCTGGCCGATCAGGTCGGCAAGTACTACCTCGATTTGCAGGACGACAGCGTGGTCAGCGCGCTGGCGCTGGTGCACCAGCGTTTCTCCACCAACACTTTCCCGACCTGGAATCTCGCGCACCCTTTCCGCATGATCGCTCACAACGGCGAGATCAACACAGTGCGCGGCAACGTAAATTGGATGACGGCGCGACATGCGGCGATGTCCTCTAAGCTGCTAGGCGAGGATCTGGAAAAACTCTGGCCGTTGATCACCGAAGGCCAGTCGGACTCGGCCTGCTTCGACAATGCACTCGAATTGCTGGTGGCGGGAGGATATTCATTGCCGCACGCGATGATGCTGCTGATACCCGAAGCATGGGCCGGCAATCCGCTGATGGACGAAGAGCGCCGCGCGTTCTACGAATACCATGCCGCGCTGATGGAGCCGTGGGACGGCCCGGCCGCCGTGGCTTTCACCGATGGCCGCATGATAGGTGCGACACTGGATCGCAACGGTCTGCGTCCGGCTCGTTATCTGATCACCGACGATGATTTGGTATTGATGGCGTCGGAAATGGGCGTGCTGGATATTCCACAGCACAAGATCGTCAAGAAGTGGCGCTTGCAGCCGGGCAAGATGTTTTTGATCGACATGCAAGCCGGACGCATCGTCGATGATGCCGAACTGAAACATCAACTCGCCACTGCCAAGCCGTATCGCAAGTGGGTCGATCAATCGCGTTACTTCCTCGGCGACCTGCCCGAAGTGGCAGCCAAGCCCAAGCTGAATGCCACGCTGCTGGATACCCAGCAAGCGTTCGGCTATACACAGGAAGATTTGAAGTTCATCATGGCACCGATGGTCAGTGCTGGTGAAGAGCCGACCGGCTCGATGGGCACCGATGCCGCGTTGCCTGTGCTATCCAACAAGAACCGTTCGTTCTACGATTATTTCCAACAGTTGTTTGCGCAAGTGACCAACCCGCCTATCGACCCGATACGCGAAGAGATCGTGATGTCACTGACTTCCTTCATCGGACCGAAACCCAATCTGCTCGGCATCGAAGAAACCAAACCGATGCTGCGCCTGGAAGTGCATCAGCCGGTGTTGTCGAATGACGACATCGCCAAGTTGCGCGACATCGGCATGCTGACCAAAAACAAATACAAGTCGCTGCTATTGGACATCACCTATCCGGCAACGCAGGGCGCAGCCGGTTGTGAAAAAGCGGTGCAAGCCTTATGTGCCGCAGCCGATAAGGCCGTGGCCGATGGTTACAACGTGCTGATCCTGTCCGATCGCGCGATGTCGGTCAAGCGCGTCGCAATTCCTGCGCTGGTCGCATGTTCCAAGATCCATCATCACCTGGTGCAAGCCGGGCTGCGCACCAGCACCGGTCTGGTGGTGGACACCGGCTCGGCGCGCGAGGTGCACCACTTTGCCTTGCTCGCCGGATACGGCGCGGAAGCAATATGCCCGTGGCTGGCTTATGAAACCATTGCGGCGATGAAACTGCCCGCGAACGTGGACATCAAGGAAGCCAAGAAGCGTTACATCAAGGCGATAGATAAAGGATTGATGAAGGTGATGTCCAAGATGGGCATCTCCACATATCAATCTTATTGCGGCGCGCAGATCTTTGAAGCAGTCGGGCTGAATGCAGAATTCGTTGCCGAGTATTTCACCGGTACTGCGACCCAGATCGAAGGCATTGGATTAAGCGTGGTGGCGGAAGAGGCAATGCGCACGCATCGCAGCGCTTTCGGCACCGACCCTGTGCTGGCCAATGCGCTCGAGGCGGGCGGGGAATATACCTGGCGCGTGCGTGGCGAAGAACACATGTGGACACCGGATTCCATCGCGAAATTGCAGCATGCCACTCGCACCAACAGTGCGGCGACCTACAAGGAATACGCGAAGTTGATCAATGATCAAAGCACCAGGCTGAAAACCCTGCGCGGCTTGTTTTCAATCAAGGCTGCGGGAGCAGCCGTGCCGCTGGCCGAAGTCGAGCCAGTCAAGGACATTGTCAAGCGTTTCGCCACCGGTGCGATGTCGCTGGGTTCGATCTCGACCGAGGCGCATACCACCCTCGCGATCGCGATGAACCGCATCGGCGGCAAGTCCAACACCGGCGAAGGTGGAGAAGATGCAGCGCGCTTCAAGACATTGAAGGGCGGCGAGATGCTCTCCGACATCATCGGCAAGAACCGCATCGCGGCTGACCGCGAAATGAAAGCGGGCGACTCGTTGCGTTCCAAGATCAAACAGGTGGCCTCGGGTCGTTTCGGTGTGACTGCAGAATACCTCGCCAGCGCCGACCAGATCCAGATCAAGATGGCGCAGGGCGCGAAACCCGGCGAAGGCGGCCAGCTGCCCGGTGGGAAAGTTTCGGAATACATAGGCAAGCTGCGCTTCTCGGTACCGGGCGTCGGACTGATCTCGCCACCGCCGCATCACGATATCTATTCGATCGAAGATTTGGCGCAGCTGATCCATGACCTGAAGAATTCCAATCCATCCGCGTCGATCTCGGTGAAGCTGGTTTCCGAGGTGGGCGTGGGTACGGTGGCAGCAGGTGTGGCCAAGGCCAAGGCCGACCACATCACGATATCCGGACATGACGGCGGCACAGGTGCTTCGCCGATCTCCTCGATCAAGCACGCGGGAACACCGTGGGAACTTGGTCTCGCTGAAGCGCAGCAAACTTTGGTGCTGAACCAGTTGCGCGGCCGCATCGCGTTGCAGGTGGACGGCCAGATCAAGACCGGCCGCGATGTGGTGATCGGCGCGCTGCTGGGTGCGGACGAGTTCGGTTTCGCCACTGCACCGCTGGTGGTGGAAGGCTGCATCATGATGCGCAAATGCCACCTCAACACCTGCCCGGTCGGCGTCGCAACGCAAGACCCCGAGTTGCGCAAAAAATTTACCGGCCAGCCGGAGCATGTGGTGAACTACTTCTTCTTTATCGCCGAAGAAGTGCGCGAATACATGGCGCAACTGGGCATCCGCAAATTCGAAGACCTGATCGGACGCAGCGATCTGCTCGACGTGAAGCACGGCATCGAACATTGGAAGGCGCGGGGGCTGGACTTCTCCAGGGTGTTCCATCAACCCAAAGTAGCCGCCAGCGTGGCGCGGCGTCATGCCCAGCTACAGGACCACGGGCTGGAAAAAGCGCTGGATAACCAGCTGATCGCGCAGGCACAAAATGCGCTTAACAACAAACAATCAGTAACCATCGAGAGCAAGATAGGTAACGTTGACCGCACCGTAGGCACGATGCTGTCTCACGAGGTTGCCAAGCGATACGGTCACACAGGTTTGCCGACCGACACGATAACCGTGAAATTCAGCGGCACTGCCGGTCAGAGTTTCGGTGCATTCCTGTCGCCGGGCATCTCGTTCGAGTTGCGCGGCGAAGGCAACGACTATGTGGGTAAGGGTTTGTGCGGTGGCCGTATCGCGATCATGCCGCCTGCGGATTCCAAACTGGTCACGCATGAAAACATCATCGTCGGCAACACCGTGATGTATGGTGCGACTTCCGGCGAATGTTATTTTTCGGGTGTCGCGGGCGAACGCTTCGCGGTGCGCAACTCCGGAGCGATTGCCGTGGTGGAAGGTCTGGGCGATCACGGTTGTGAATACATGACCGGCGGCATGGTCGTGGTGCTGGGGCAGACCGGGCGCAACTTCGCGGCGGGCATGTCCGGCGGCGTGGCTTATGTACTGGACGAAGAAGGCGGCTTTGAGAAGCGCTGCAACCTGACCATGGTGGCGCTCGAGTCTGTTCCATCCGAGGCAGAGGCCAGCGAGACCGGCGAAGTCGAATCGCACGGCCGCGTGCATTTCAATCTGCTCGACAAGGCGGATGAGTTTGCATTGCGCGAGCAGATCGAAAAACATCTGCGCTACACCAACAGCCCGCGCGCCAAACATATCCTGGACAACTGGACAAAGTACCTGCCCAAGTTTACCAAGGTGATGCCGATGGAATATCGTCGCGCCTTGCAAGAGATTGCGGCGTCGCAAAAAGCAAAAGCGGATTTAAATTTGCTAGGGGAGGCTGCATAATGGGCAAGCCAACCGGTTTCATGGAGTACATGCGCATCAACGAAGCCAGCCTGCCCGTGGCGGAGCGGCGCAAGAACTACCAGGAGTTCGTGCTGCACCTGAACGACGAGCAGGCCAAGTTTCAGGGTGCGCGCTGCATGGATTGCGGCATCCCGTTCTGCATCAGCGGCTGTCCGGTCAACAACATCATCCCTGACTGGAACGATCTCGTGTATCGCGGCAACTGGCGCGAAGCGCTCGACGTGTTGCACTCCACCAACAACTTTCCGGAGATCACCGGACGCATCTGCCCCGCGCCCTGCGAAGCGGCCTGCACGCTGAACATCAACAACAACGCGGTGGGCATCAAGTCCATCGAGCACGCGATCATCGACAAGGGCGGCGAGAACGGCTGGGTGGTACCTCAGCCCGCAGCGAACAAGACCGGCAAGAAAGTTGCCGTAGTCGGTTCCGGCCCGGCAGGCTTGGCAGCTGCGCAACAATTGGCGCGCGTGGGGCATAGCGTGACGGTGTTCGAGAAGAACAGCCGCATCGGCGGTTTGATGCGTTACGGCATTCCCGACTTCAAACTCGACAAGCGCTTGATCGACTGGCGCATGGCGCAGATGCAGGCCGAGGGCGTGGAGTTTCAAACATCGGTGTTCATCGGCAAGGATTCGCCTGCAAAGAACGTCGCCAACGACGCGAAGAAGGCCATCAGTCCCGGGGAACTGCTGAAGAAATTCGATGCGGTAATATTAGCTGGCGGCGCAGAAGCGCCGCGTGACTTGCCGGTTCCCGGACGCGAATTGAAAGGCGTTCATTTCGCGCTGGAATTCCTGATCCCGCAGAACAAGGAAGTGGAGGCCATGAGACGGCGTAGCGAAGCTTCCGGGGCGGGAATGGCCTCCTCACACCCGCTCCCGCAATCGGCTGGCTCCGCCATAACCAGCGACTTGGCGAGCGTTGTTGGCTCGCCTAGTCGAATGGCTAGTAGTTCTATCAGTAACGTGTCGCGGGAAGTGGCGGGCGACGGCAGGAATCCGATCTCTGCCGCCGGTAAACATGTGATCGTGATCGGCGGTGGCGACACCGGCTCCGATTGTGTGGGCACCTCGAATCGCCACGGCGCATTGTCGGTCACGCAATTCGAAGTGATGCCGCGTCCTCCGGAGAAGGAAAACAAATCCCTGGTGTGGCCGAACTGGCCGATGAAGCTGCGCACCTCCAGCTCGCATGAAGAAGGCTGTAACCGGGACTGGGCGATCGCCACCAAGGAATTCATCGGCAGCAACGGCAAGGTCGAGAAACTGCGCGCGGTGCGCGTGGAATGGAAAGACGGCAAGATGAACGAGATCGCCGGCAGCGAATTCGAGATGAAAGCCGATCTGGTATTGCTGGCAATGGGCTTCGTCAGCCCGGAGCAGAAGGTGCTGGATGCCTTCGGTGTGGAAAAGGACGCGCGCGGCAACACCAAGGCCGACACGGAAAGTTACCTCACCAGCAAGGGCAAGGTATTCGCCGCAGGCGACATGCGTCGCGGGCAATCGCTGGTGGTATGGGCGATACGCGAAGGCCGCCAGTGCGCACGCTCTGTTGACGAATTTTTAATGGGATCATCGGTACTGCCTCGCTAATTCAACCTGGAATAGAAAATGAACTTCAAACTAAAAAACGACACCTTCCTGCGCGCTCTTTTGCGTCAACCTACTGAATACACTCCGTTGTGGATGATGCGCCAGGCTGGCCGCTATCTGCCGGAATACCGCGAGACGCGCAAGCGTGCCGGCAGCTTCCTCGGCCTGTGCAAAAGCCCGGACTACGCCACCGAAGTCACGCTGCAACCACTGGAGCGTTTCCCGCTGGATGCCGCGATCCTGTTCTCCGATATTCTGACTGTGCCGGATGCGATGGGCTTGGGTCTGTATTTTTCCGAAGGCGAAGGCCCGAAGTTTGAGCGTCCATTGAATGATGCGGCGGCGATCAAGGCGCTGCGCGTGCCCGACATCGGCAAGGATTTGAAATACGTCACCGATGCAGTGACACAGATCCGCAAGGCGCTGGATGGCAGCGTGCCGCTGATCGGTTTCTCGGGCAGCCCGTTCACGTTGTCGTGCTACATGGTGGAAGGTGGCGGCAGCGACGACTACGCGAAGGTCAAGACCCTTATGTACAACGAGCCCAAGCTGATGCACCACATTCTCGAAGTGACCACCCAGGCGGTGATCGCTTACCTGAATGCGCAGATCGAAGCGGGCGCGCAAGCGGTGATGATTTTCGACTCGTGGGGCGGCGTGTTGTCCCATGCGGCCTTCCACGAATTCTCGCTGGCTTACACGCATCGCATCGTCGATGGTTTGATCAAGGAAAAAGACGGCGTGAAGATACCGTCCATCGTGTTCACCAAGGGCGGCGGCTTGTGGCTGGAGAGCATCGCCAACACCGGTTGCGACGCAGTTGGCTTGGACTGGACCATCGACATCGGCATCGCACGCCAGCGCATCGGCAACAAGGTCGCGCTGCAAGGCAATATGGATCCCGCCGTGTTGTTCGCCTCGCCTGATGCGATCCGCAAAGAGGTGGATCAGATCCTCGGCAGCTATGGCTACGGCAGCGGCCATGTGTTCAATCTCGGCCACGGCATCTCGCAGCATTCCGATCCGGAACACGCGGCAGCGCTGGTTGCGGCGGTACATGAGTTGAGCAGAAAATATCATTAAGTAGTTGGTTTGAACAAAAGCCGCAGGGGATACCTGCGGCTTTTGTATTTCTGCGACAATCGCAACGTTGATGGTTTGAAAAATATGTCCATAGTCCGCGTCGCTCTTGATGTTCCGTTACCCACTTTGTTTGATTACACGGTGGCTGAGGGCGTTAGCGTTGAAGTCGGCCAGCGTGTGATCGTGCCATTCGGCAAGCGGCAGTTGGTCGGGGTGGTGATGGAGTGCGTGGCCACGACGGATGTATCGGCGGAACGCATCAAGCCGGTGACGCAAGTTCTGCATGACAGCGCGCCGCTGTCGGCGGGGTTGCTCGACCTGCTGCGTTTTTGCAGCGACTATTACCGGTTCCCGATCGGGCAGACGGTGCTGTCGGCTTTACCTGTGAGGCTGCGTTCTGACAAGCCGGTTATCAGCAAGCCCATTTTGAGTTATCGCTTGAGTGCAAACGGTGCGGCGCTCGACGTCGAATCATTCCCAAAACGCAAAGTGGTGCAGCGACGCATTCTGGCGAAGCTGGCGGAGCACCCGTGCAATATTGCACAGATTAAAACGTTGTCGGCGACTGTGGGGGCTCAGTTGAGGGCTTTGGTTCAGGAGGGATGGGTTGAAAGTTTTACGAGTGTTCACCTCCCTTCGGCAAGCTCAGCACTAAAAGTACGCAATCCGCTATCAAACAAGTTTGATGCGGAGTTGTCAGGGCGAACGGTTAATAGTATTCGACAACACACCTTCGATAACGCGCACACGTTGACCAGCGAACAGCAGCTCGCGGTGAATGCCGTCACTCAAGCCGGCGGCTATGCCTGCTTTCTGTTGCACGGTATCACTGGCAGCGGCAAGACCGAAGTGTATGTGCATCTGATGCATGAAGTGTTGCAGCGTGGCGGACAGGTGTTGTTGCTGGTACCGGAGATCAATCTGACGCCGCAACTGGAAAATTATTTCCGCAGCCGTTTCCCGGATGTGAACCTGGTCAGCCTGCATAGCGGTTTATCAGAAGGCGAGCGTTTGCATAACTGGCTGCAGGCGCAAATTGGTGCGGCGCAGATCGTCCTCGGTACGCGGTTGTCGGTGTTTGCCGAGTTGCCTGCATTGGCGTTGATCATCGT
Organism: Gallionella sp.; assembly: GCA_025350705.1. GTDB lineage: Bacteria > Pseudomonadota > Gammaproteobacteria > Burkholderiales > Gallionellaceae > Gallionella. The sequence goes on along the minus strand of JANXXH010000042.1, from coordinate 12,935 downwards.
GGACGAGGAACACGACAGTTCGTACAAGCAGCAGGATGGCTTGCGTTACTCGGCACGCGATGCGGCGATCTTTCGTGCGAATCAGCGCGGCGTGCCTATCGTGCTGGGTTCGGCGTCGCCGTCGCTGGAGAGTTATCACAACGCGCAGAGCGGGCGCTATCAGATGCTCAATCTGACCGGGCGCGCTCTGGCTGCGGCGAGTTTGCCAACCGTGCGCAGCATCAACATCACCCAGTCTGTGATGCACCATGGTATCAGCGAGAACTTGTTGCGCGAGATAGCGCTGCGCATCGAACGCAAGGAGCAAAGCCTGTTGTTCATCAACAGGCGCGGTTATGCGCCAGTGTTGATGTGCGCCGGCTGTGGCTGGTTGTCCGGTTGCAAACATTGCGCGGGCAAGATGGTGTTGCATCTGAACGAGCAACGCCTGCGCTGCCATCATTGCGGTTACCAGATACGCGTGCCCAATGCTTGTCCCGATTGCGGCAGCGCGGATTTGATACCGGTCGGCAGCGGCACGCAGCGCGTCGAAAGTGTGCTGCATGAGCGCTTCCCGGATGCGCGCATCCTGAGAGTAGACCGCGACAGCACTCGCAACAAGCGCGCCTGGCAAACGATGCGCGAGCAGATACACGCGAACGAAGTGGACATCCTGGTTGGCACGCAGATGCTTGCGAAGGGACACGACTTCCCGGAGCTAACGCTGGTCGGCGTACTCAATCCGGACAGCGCGCTGTACAGCAGCGACTTTCGTGCGCCGGAAAAACTGTTCGCGCAACTGGTGCAGGTGGCAGGACGCGCCGGGCGTGCCGACAAGCCCGGCGAGGTGCTGATCCAGACCGCGTTCCCCGATCACCCGTTGTTCCGAGCGTTACAGACGCATGACTTTGAAGGCTGGGCTGCATCCCAATTGGCCGAGCGGCAGATGGCTGGTTTCCCGCCGTTCATGTTTCAGGCGATGTTGCGTGCCGAAGGGAAGATCGAAACCGAGTTGTACGCGTATCTCAATCAGGCGCGTGCCGCCGCAATTGAATTAAATCATCCGGTAGAAATCCTCGGCGTAGTGCCCGCCGCGCTGCCGCGCCGCGCCAATCACCTGCGCGCGCAATTGCTGATACAGGCGACATCACGCAAAGCGCTGCAACAGTTTTTGCGCGCCTGGCAATCCAGGCTGGACGCGCTGCCTGCTGCAAAACTGCGCTGCTCGCTGGATATCGACCCGCTGGAATTCTAGCCGTGTGCCGGGTACAAGACCAAGTTGTAATGCTTGCCGTACGGTGCTAATGTCGCGCCGAGTATTCACCGGATATTCACACAGGGGGAAGAATAAATGAATGACACGACGTTGCAGAACCTTAAATTGCCTGTCAAAGCCTTGTTCACCGGCTACCTGCTCGCGATCGGCCTGGGCTTGTTGATGGCTGGAGCGCAGATCATGTTGACCCACGGTATGGCGGACGGAAAATTCGGCCTTTCAGTGGATGACATCGTATACAGCTACCATGGTAACCATGATGGCCCCAATGCCTCGAAGCTTGAATCCAAGCTCTTCGGCTCGATGAAGGATAATGCGCCCCCCGAAGTGCGCATGGCGCTGCTGAAGTGGGCTGACGCGGGCGCTCCGGCAAGCGAGTGGGATAACAACATCAAACCCAAGGTCGTTGAATATTGCGGGCCTTGTCACGCCAATACGCCGGGGTTGGCCAATATTACCGACAAAACGGTAATGGATCAGATGACGAAACGCGATGAAGGGCAGTCGTTTGCCACGCTGACCCGCGTTTCTCACATACACCTTTTCGGTATTGCCTTCATCTTCTTCATGGTGGGCTGGATATTCAATTTAGCCACAGGTTTCAACATCTGGGTCAAATCGTTTCTAATCATCACTCCGTTTGCATTCCTGATCGTGGATGTCGTGTCTTGGTGGCTGACCAAAATGAATCCGAACTTTGCCTGGCTGGTGATCATTGGCGGGTTTGGCTACAGCTTGGCCTCGACGGTGATGATATTCACATCGCTGTATCAGATGTGGTTATTGAAAAGCGCCAAGTAGTTTAGACGCTGTAGAGTTCGGTGCGTAAACGAAACTATTTTGTTGGACTCTAAAGGAATGTCATGGGAAAGCAATCAATCGCAATTGTCGGGCTGGGTACAATGGGATCGGCTTTTCTAGAGGAATTATTAAAGCAGCCTAACGAAAGTGTCGAGATTGTCGCCGTTGCGGAAATAAACAATACGCGCGGTCTGGCTATGGCTAAAAATCATGGCCTCAGGAATCTCAGCATAGACGATCTGATCGCGATGGGTAGCAACCTGAACATTCTCTTCGACCTGACGGGTGAAGAGACAGTGCGCCATGAGATCAGGGATAAACTAAAGGCATCCGGAAATAACCACACCATCGTTGCTACAGATAACATTGCCCGCATGATCTGGGCACTCATTGCCAGTGGTGCTGAATTACCCAGCACGCATATCAGTTCAGGATATTGAACCGTTGCCGGGCCATGCTTGCGCCTGATTTATGTCGCCCAGCGCCACCCCGAAAATAATAATGACACCAGCCAATATAATTCAATCAATGTCTGCGCTGATCGGCCGTGATGCCGTGCTGGTCGGCGAGTCGGCTGCAAAGTATTGCACTGACTGGCGCGGACGTTATTCTGGCAACGCGCTGGCAGTGGTATTCCCATCCGGCACGCTGCAAGTCGCGGAAGTTGTGAAGCTGTGTGCCGCAAATCAAATCGCCATCGTGCCGCAGGGCGGCAACACCAGTCTGTGCGGCGGCAGTGTGCCGCTGCAACAGGGCGAGCAAGTCGTGCTGAACCTGTCGCGCATGAATCAGATTCGCGCCATCGACCCCACCAATTACACCATGATCGTCGAGGCTGGCTGCACGCAGGCCAGTGTGCGCGACGCGGCGGAAAAACATGATCGCTTGTTTCCTCTGGCCCTTACCGCCATTGCATCGCACTGCGAGATCGGCGGAAACCTTTCCACCAATGCCGGCGGCATCGGCGTGCTGCGCTATGGCAATGCGCGCGACCTGGTGCTGGGCCTGGAAGTGGTGCTGCCGGACGGGCGCGTGTGGAACGGCTTGCGCAGCCTGCGCAAGGACAACTCCGGCTACGATTTGAAACATCTGTTCATCGGCGCGGAAGGTACACTCGGCATCATCACAGCCGCCGTGCTGAAATTGTTTCCGCGTCCAAAATCAGAAGCGACGGCGTGCGTGGCGGTACGCGATCCGGCAGCCGCAGTCGCGTTCCTGTCGCATCTGCGCGCCACCTGCGGCGACAAGATCAGCGCCTTCGAGATCATCTCGCGTTCCTGCCTCGATCTGGTATTCAAGCACATCCCCGATACGAGCGAACCCTTTAAAAGAAAACACGAATGGATCATCATCACCCAATTGGCCGATGTGCTTCCTGTGCCGCTGGATGCGGCCCTGCGCGATTCGCTGCGAACTTTCGGCGATGGCGTCATCGAGTTCGAGATCACCACCAACAATGATCATGGCGAACGCTGGTGGAAACTGCGCAAAAATATCAGCGAGGCGCAGAAGCGCGAAGGCGTCAGCATCAAGCACGATATTGCCGTGCCGATCAGCCGCGTCGCGGAATTCATCGCGCGAGCCGATGCAGCCTTGCACAAGGCATATCCCGGCATACGCATCGTCGCGTTCGGCCACATGGGCGACGGCAATATCCATTACAACACTTCGATGCCGGATGCGGCACACAACAAGACTTTCATCGCGCAACAGGAAGACAAGGTGAACATGCTGGTATATTCGGTGGTGCATGAATTCAATGGCAGTATCAGCGCCGAGCACGGCCTGGGGCAACTCAAGCGCGATACGATCCGCGAATACAAAGACCCGCTGGAGTTGGAATTGATGCATACCATCAAGCAGGCGCTCGACCCGCAAGGGCTGATGAATCCGGGCAAGGTTCTGTAGCCCGTTTAAGCAAAATAAAACAGGAGACACAAATGGCAGCCCAACCTGAGATCACCAACATGGCATTGTTCTGCGATTTCGAGAACGTGGCATTGGGCGTGCGCGATGCCAAGTACGCGCAGTTCGACATCAAGAAAGTGCTGGAGAGATTGCTGCTCAAGGGCAGCATCGTGGTCAAGAAAGCCTATTGCGATTGGGATCGCTACAAGGAGTTCAAGGCGACGATGCACGAAGCGGCCTTTGAATTAATCGAGATCCCGCACGTGCGCCAGTCCGGTAAAAACTCCGCCGACATCCGCATGGTCGTCGATGCGCTCGACCTCTGCTACACCAAGGCCCATGTTGACACCTTTGTCATCATCAGCGGCGACTCAGATTTTTCGCCGCTGGTTTCCAAGCTGCGCGAGAACAACAAGTACGTGATCGGCATCGGCGTGAAGGACTCGACCTCCGATTTGCTCAGCGCCAATTGCGACGAGTTCATTTTCTACGACGATCTGGTGCGCGCGCAGGAAGCAAAGCAAAAGCGCGCAGAGAAACAGATACCTGTGAAAGTCGTAGCGGGGAAAGCCAAGCCACAGGCAGCGAAGGGCGAAGACGACAAGCGCCAGGAAGCGCTCGACTTTATCGTCGAGACCGTCGAAGCCTTGATTGCAGAGCGAGGTTCGGACGAAAAGATCTGGGGCTCGATGGTCAAGACCACCATGCAGCGGCGCAGGCCGGGATTTACCGAATCCTCCTACGGATATCGCTCGTTCAAAGAATTGGTGGAGGATGCGCAGAGACACAAGCTGCTGATGGTAGTGCGTGACGAAAAATCGGGTCAATATACAATTCGTTTGCCTGCGGCCGACTAACGAACTGGACTATTGAAGAACACCGGGTTTGTGCCAACCGCACTTCGAATTTGTTATGGTTGCCCGAGCAGGGTAATTCGAAAAGGTATATGCTGTTCTACCTGAATTTCTAGGTTAGTTAACCTGGGGAGGTGTCCGGTGACTCAAGCACGCATGGTGACTATCGACGGCAACGAAGCCGCCGCTTATATCGCCCACATGACCAACGAGGTGATCGCGATTTATCCGATCACCCCTTCTTCGCCGATGGGTGAATATTCCGAAACATGGTCGTCTCAGGGCCTCAAAAATCTGTGGGGTACTGTTCCGGAGGTTGTCGAGATGCAGAGCGAGGGCGGTGCAGCCGGGGCGATCCACGGCGCTTTGCAAACCGGTTCGCTGGCGACTACCTTTACCGCATCGCAGGGCTTGCTGCTGATGATCCCCAATATGTACAAGATTGCCGGCGAACTCACGTCCTTTGTGATGCACGTGGCGGCGCGTTCGCTGGCAGCTCAGGGTCTGTCTATCTTCGGCGACCACGGCGACGTGATGGCGGCCCGCTCGACCGGCTTCGCCTATCTCGTCTCCAATTCGGTGCTGGAGGCGATGGACATGGCGCTGATCGCACAGGCGGCAACGCTGGAAGCGCGCGTACCGATCCTGCATTTTTTTGACGGCTTCCGTACTTCACACGAAGTGGCCAAGGTCGATCAGATCCCGGTTGAAGTGGTGCGTGAAATGATAGACGACAAGCTGGTGTTCGCGCATCGCACCCGCGCGCTGACACCGGACCATCCTTTCATGCGCGGCACTTCGCAAAACCCGGACGTCTATTTCCAGGCTCGCGAATCGGTCAACCCGTTCTATGAACACATGCCCGGGATCGTGCAGAAAACCATGGACAAATTCGCCGGACTGACCGGACGCCAGTACCACCTGTATGAATATGCCGGTGCGCCGGATGCCGATCGTGTGATCATCTTGATGGGTTCCGGCGCGGAAGCGGTGGAGGAAGTGGTCGACCACATTAATAATAATCATAACCAAAAAGTGGGCGTGGCAAAGGTTCGGCTGTTCCGCCCGTTCGCGGCAGACGAATTGCTCAAGGTCATTCCCGCCACAGCGAAACGCATCGCCGTAATGGATAGAACCAAGGAACCGGGAGCAGACGGCGAGCCGCTCTACAAGGATGTGGTGACGGCGCTTAGCGAAGACTACACCGGCGGCGCGGGCAAGTTCGCTGCGCTACCGCGCGTGGTGGGCGGGCGCTATGGCTTGTCCTCCAAGGAATTTACGCCGGGCATGGTCAAGGGCGTGTTCGATGAACTGAAAAAGGATCATCCGAAAAACCATTTCACGATCGGAATTTTCGACGACCTTAGCCACACCAGCCTGGAATGGGACGAGGATTTCCGAACCGACGCCGGCCAGGGCGTGATGCGCTGCATGTTCTATGGCTTGGGCTCGGACGGCACGGTGGGCGCCAACAAGAACACCATCAAGATCATGGGCGAGGAATCCGGACTCTACGGCTAGGGATATTTCGTTTACGATTCGAAGAAGGCAGGTGCCGCGACCATCTCACACCTGCGCTTCTCGCCCAAACCGATACATTCCCCCTACCTGATCGCCGACAACGAGGCGAACTTCATCGGCTGCCATCAGCCGGTGTTTCTGGAGCGCTACGAATTGCTGGATCATGCGGCCGAAGGCGCGGTCTTCCTGGTCAATACGGCGACAGCGCCGGACAAAGTGTGGCATACCCTGACGCGCAGGATGCAGCAGCAGATCATAGACAAGAGGATAGCTTTCTACGTGATCGATGCCTATGAGATCGCCAAAAAAACCGGCATGGGCAACCGCATCAACACCATCATGCAGACCTGCTTCTTTGCGATATCCGGGGTGCTGCCGCGCGATGTGGCGATCGAGAAGATCAAGCTCGCCGCAAAAAAATCCTATAGCAAGAAAGGCAGTGCGGTGGTCGAAGCCAACTGGAAGGCGATCGATGAGACGATCGCCAACTTGCACAAGGTCGTCGTGCCGGCAGCAGTGAGCAGCACCCACGAGATGCCTGAAGCCGTGCCCGCATTCGCGCCGGAATTCGTGCGCAAGATCACCGCCGAGATCATGTCCGGACGGGGCGACCGCCTGCCGGTGAGCGCGCTGCCAAATGACGGAACCTGGCCCACCGGTACTGCGATGTGGGACAAGCGTAATCTGGCCCAGGAGATCCCGGTATGGGATGAAGAATTATGCATACACTGCGGCAAATGCCCGTTCGTCTGTCCCCACTCGGCCATCCGCAGCAAATTGTTTTCTGCCGATCTGGCGAAGGACGCGCCGCCGACTTTCAAACATGTCCAGGTCAAGGGCAAAGACTTCGAACAGGGTATGCATATCAGTTACCAGGTCGCGCCGGAAGACTGCACCGGTTGCACGCTGTGCGTGGACATCTGCCCGGCGGTTTCCAAGGTCGACGGCCACAAGGCACTGGAAATGAGACCTATGGCGCCACTGCGCGAGCAGGAGCGCAAGAACTTCGAATTCTTCCTCACGCTGCCGGAGTATGACCGTACCCGATTGAAAGCCACCACGATCAAGGGCGCGATGATGATGCAGCCGCTGTTCGAGTTCCCCTCGGCTTGCGTCGGTTGCGGCGAAACGTCCTATATCCGTCTGGCCAGCCAGTTGTTCGGCGACCGTATGGTGGTGGCCAACGCGACCGGTTGCTCGTCGATCTACGGCGGCAACCTGCCCACCACGCCCTATTGCAAGAATGGTGATGGACGCGGCCCGGCCTGGAGCAACTCGTTGTTCGAGGACAATGCCGAGTTCGGCCTGGGATTCCGCGTCAGCATCGACAAGCATGCCGAGCATGCCGGCGAGTTGTTGCAACAATTGAAAGAACATGTCGGCAGCGAATTCACGGAAGCAATACTCAACGCCGACCAGTCCACCGAGGCGGGCATCTTTCAGCAGCGCGAACGGGTTGAGGAATTGCGTAAGAAGCTGGCCGGCATCGATGCTGCCGCAGCGCGCCAACTGGAAAGCCTGGTAGAATATCTGGTGAAGAAAAGCGTGTGGATCATAGGCGGCGATGGCTGGGCTTACGACATCGGTTTCGGCGGTCTCGACCATGTCATATCCACAGTCCGCAACGTCAATATCCTGGTGCTCGACACCGAGGTGTATTCCAATACCGGCGGGCAGATGTCCAAGGCCACGCCGCGCGGCGCGATAGCCAAATTCGCTTCCGGCGGCAAGCACACCGGCAAAAAGGATTTGGCGCAGATCGCGATGAGCTATGGACATGTCTACGTTGCGCATGTGGCTTACGGCGCGAAGGATACGCACACGCTGAGGGCATTCCTTGAGGCGGAATCCTATGGCGGACCCTCGCTGATCATCGCATACAGCCCCTGCGTCGAACACGGCTACGATTTGGGCAATCAGCTCCAGCAACAGGAGCTCGCAGTCAAGACCGGCCACTGGCCGCTGCTCCGCTTCGATCCGCGGCGCGCGCAGGAAGGCCAGAATCCGCTGTTACTGGATTCGCAGAGGCCATCGGTACCCTACCGCGAGTTCATCAAGGGCGAGCCGCGCTTCCGCAGACTGTTGCGGGAAATGGACGATGACGGCGGAGAAGTGCAGGCGTTCTACGAGAACGAACTGCAGAAACACTTCGCCCTATATGAACACATGGCGGAGGGCTCCGGCGATGACATCAAAGCAGACGCTAAGAAACCGACAGAAGCATAATCAGGTCAACGATTGGCTCAAAATTATTCATTTATCACTGACCCGCCATCTTGGATGGCAATAACTCATACTTTTTGATACAAACTCATGTTGAGTTGGTCATCAGACAAGTTTCCAATCCTGGTTTGGAGGCCAGTTCATAAACAATTCGATAGTGCCCAAGTGATATAATCCGCGCCTCTCTAAAGGTGAGGTTTCATGTCTGTCGTCTTGAATTTCAAATCCCATTTGTCCGAATTGTTCGCGCAGGCATTGCGCGAGGTCGTTCCCGACGCGGGAGGGATCGAGATACTCATCGAGCGTCCCAAGCTGGCAACGCATGGCGATTACGCCTGCAATCTGGCGATGCAGCTGGCCAAGCCGTTGCGTAAACCGCCACGCGAAATCGCGCAGGCGTTGATCGCGGCATTGCCGGTATCTGATTTCATCGAGAAGCTGGAGATCGCCGGGGCAGGATTCATCAATGTGTTCATCACCACTGCGGCCAAGCGTGGCGTGGTGCGCGGCGTGTTGCAAGCTGGCGCAGGTTACGGCCACATCCATCTCGGTGCAGGACGCAAGGTGGATGTGGAGTTCGTTTCGGCGAATCCAACCGGGCCGCTGCATGTGGGCCACGGTCGCGGTGCAGCGGTGGGCGATTGTTTGTGCAGCGTGTTGCACGCGGCAGGCTGGAATGTGACGCGTGAGTTTTACTACAACGATGCGGGCGTGCAGATCGATAATCTGGCGCTGTCGGTGCAATTGCGCTGCAAGGGTATCACGCCGGACGACCCGAGCTGGCCGGAAGCGGGTTATCGCGGCGATTACATCTTGGATGTTGCTCAGGCATATCTGGCACAAGAGATGGTGGAGGCAGACGGACCGACACGGTTCGCGCAAGCGCCAGGTGCGGGAGGGCCGTCTCCGCGCCTCCTCCCGCAATCGGCTGGCTACGCCAGTAACGTGTCGGAGGCGCACGACCAGCATGTAAAGGCCTCCGGCGATGTGAATGATGCCGAGGCGATCCGCCACTTCGCAGTGGCTTATCTGCGCCGCGAACAGGATATCGATCTGCGCGCCTTTGGCGTGAACTTTGATGTGTTTGCGCTGGAGTCTGCGCTATATACCGATGGAAAGGTGGACGAAGTGGTCAAGAAGTTGATCGCCAGCGGCCACACCTATGAGCAGGACGATGCATTGTGGTTGCGCACTACCGATTTCGGCGACGATAAGGATCGCGTGATGCGCAAGAGCGATGGCACTTACACGTATTTCGTGCCGGACATCGCCTATCATCTGGACAAGTGGCGGCGCGGCTTTGTGCGCGTCATCAACGAGCAGGGCGCGGATCATCACTCCACCATCACCCGTGTGCGCGCGGGCTTGCAGGCGCTGGATGTAGGCATCCCCAAAGGCTGGCCGGATTATGTGTTGCACCAGATGGTGACGGTATTGCGCAACGGCGAAGAGGTAAAGATATCCAAGCGTGCGGGCAGCTATGTCACGCTGCGCGATTTGATCGACGAGGTGGGTTGCGACGCGACGCGCTATTTCCTTGCAGCGCGCCATTCGGATTCGCAACTGGTGTTCGACATCGATCTGGCGAAGTCTAAAAGCAACGAGAACCCGGTGTATTACATCCAGTATGCCCACGCCCGCATCAGCGCTGTGCTCGCTCAATGGGGCGCTGAACACAAGGCTTTGCTGGAAGCAAATGTCAGCCTGCTGGACAGCGAATACGAAACGGCTCTGCTGCAACAGATGATCGATTTTCCGCAGGTGATCGAAAACGCCGCGCTGGAATTGGCGCCGCACCTGATCGCCTTTTATCTGAAGGAGTTGGCAGCCAGTTTCCACAGCTACTATAATGCCTCGCGCTTTCTGGTCGAGAACGAAGCGATCAAATTGGCAAGGCTGGCATTGATTGCCGCAGTGGCGCAGGTGATACATAACGGATTGGCCTTGCTGGGTGTGAGCGCGCCGGAGAAGATGTGATGCGATTGGAAAAAATGTGATGTGTATGGAAAGATGTGATGTGCTTGGAATAATGTAATGAGAAGAAACGGATATAACACGGGCAGAGACAACGGCAATAATTCTTCTGCGCCACGCAAGGGCGGGGATTTGATCTGGGTCAGTATACTCGTTGGCGTATTGGTCGGTGTCGGGATGGCTGCCGGGGTAGCCTGGTACACGCTGAAAGCGCCTAGGCCGTTCCTTAACAAGGAGCAGCAGGCGGTGATAAAGCCGCAGCCTGAACCGGCAAAGCCAGCAGCCTCTGTTGCAGCTACAACAGAAAAATCGACACCGCCTGCTGATGGCAAGCGGCGTTTCGAGTTCTACTCAGTGCTGACTGACAAGCCGAATACAACGGTCGTTGCGCCAACCAAGCCAGTTGATAAACCAAAGGCCACCGATAAAACACAGCCAGCGGACAGCAAGTCTGTCGTTTTCAATGAATTGCGGGTATTGCAGGCAGGGTCATTCTCCAATGTCGATGATGCTGAAAAGCTCAAGGCTAAACTTGCATTGCTGGGTGTAGAAGCTAACATTCAGACCGCGACTATCCCGGATAAAGGCGTGTGGTATCGTGTGCGTTTGGGGCCATACAAGAATGCGGATGAGTTGAATCATGCGCGCGGTTTTTTGAAACAAAATGGAGTGGAGAGCACTCCGATGCGGGCGCAATGAAATTTTTACTATCATTTTCAAGGAGCGATACATGAAGAGTTTTATCAGGGGCTTGGTCGTTGCGGTAGCGCTGTCGGTTTGCGGGGCGGCGCTTGCCGAACCCGTACTGGGCAGGGATTACAAGGTATTGAATCCCGTACAACTGACCAGCACCAAGAAAATCGAAGTGCTGGAATTTTTCTTTTACGGCTGCTCGCACTGTTTTCATTTGCATCCGTTTTTAAGCGCGTGGGAAAAGACCATGCCCAAGGATGTGGCGCTGATTTTTGTGCCTACCGTTTTCCGTGATTCCTGGGAGCCGATGGCAAGTACGTTCTATGCGCTGGAAAGTATCGGGCAGCAGCAAAAATTACATGACGCGCTTTATCGCGCGTGGAACGAACAAAATATCCAGTTGATGGATGAAGGCAAGATTGCCGATTTTGTGGCTCAACATGGCGTGGATCGTGCGAAGTTTAGCGCTGCTTACAATTCCTTCTCGATGCAGAGCAAGGTGACGCGCGCCAAGCAGATGATACGCAGCTACAACATCAGCGGCACCCCCACGCTGGTGGTGGACGGAAAATATGTGATCGAAGGCTTGCAGCCTGAAGACACCATTCGCACCTTGAAAGAAGTGATCGCGATGGCGCGCAAGGCTCACAAAGGCTGAATCACTCACCCGGACAACATTCAGAAATCTGCAGCGCTTTGATCACGGTGAAAGATGAAAAATGTCGCTGCGTGTAGTCGTTAGTGGCGCGTCGAGCGGTATAGGTCTGGCCCTCGTGCGCCATTATCTTGAACGCGGCGCAACAGTTGCCGCATTCGCAAGGCGCGGCGAATTACTGCAAGCTATCGCCGCCAACTTTCCCGATCAGGTATTTTGCTATGCGCTGGATGTGCGTGATGTTGCTGCAATGCAAAATGCCGCAAAGGATTTTATTGCGCGTGCCGGGATACCGGATGTGGTCATCGCCAATGCCGGAGTAAGTTCAGGCACACTCACCGAATACACCGAAGACATCGATGCCTTTCAGCAAGTGATGGATATCAATGTGGTGGGCATGGTGAAAACATTCCAACCTTTCGTTGCAGCGATGCGTGCGGCGAAACGGGGTACATTGGTCGGCATCGCCAGCGTGGCGGGATTTCGCGGCTTGCCTGGGGCGAGTGCCTACTCGGCCTCCAAGGCTGCCGCAATATCCTATCTGGAATCCCTGCGGGTGGAGTTGCATGGCAGCGGCGTGAAAGTTGTCACGATATGTCCGGGCTACATCAAGACACCCATGACTGCCATCAATCCTTATCCCATGCCGTTCATACTGGATGCCGACGATGCTGCAAGGCGCATGGCGCGCACCATTGAACGGCAAACAACATTCACCGTGATCCCGTGGCAGATGGGTTTGGTCGGGCGCGTACTCAAATGGATGCCATGCTGGCTATATGATGGTTTGTTCGCCAAGGCGCCGTACAAACCGCGCAGGCGTATAAAATAAATCCTTGAAAATCGCAAAGGGGTTGCTTCACCTAGTATTTTCCAATCTTGAAATGAGTCTGAACGAAGGTTTGTGAATTTGAGAATCTGAATCTCGTTCTGACTCGGTCGGTTTAGTAAATATTTCTTCGTTCTGCCTTGCCTGTTTCTCTCATGCCTGCTTCTTGATTGCAGCAGAAATGGCCTGAAACAGTTTTTTTCTTGCGTTGTTCAGCGCCAA
>JANXXH010000127.1 GCA_025350705.1 Gallionella sp. | reverse complement strand
GTTGCGTAGTATTCATGTCGGGCGCCGATGGTGTCTTTAGAACCTCCATCTTGCCAGCAATGGCCGCCCATCTCTATCTCTTTTTGCACCACATTCGGCGGTTAATTCAACCTAGGTAGGGGGTTTTGCAATTACCTCGATGATGAAAAGCTCGACGTGCTCATTGTCCATCTGACTGCCGAATCGAAGCTGGAGCGCACCCGCACCGCTATCCGCAATTTCGTCGCCGACCACCTCAAGACCCGCGACAACAAGGATGCCGCGCTAGTTGCGTTTGTTTCGCCCACAGAAAAGCAATGGCGCTTTTCCTACGTAAAAATGGAATACGCCACCATCGAGAAGGCCGACGGCAAGGTTGGCGTCCAGACCAAACTTACGCCCGCCCGCCGCAGCTCCTACATCGTCGGTGAAGATGAGAGCTGCCACACCGCGCAAACCCGGTTTCTCGCTCTGCTCCAGAACACCGAAAACCAGCCCACGCTCGCACAGATCGAAGATGCCTTCAGCGTCGAGGCCGTCACCAAGGAGTTCTTCAACCAATACGCCGCTCTCTTCGGTGACATCGAGGCCGCGCTCCAGAAGCTCGCCGCCAAGGACAAGGCCATCGGTGACGAGCTCAAGAAGAAACACGTCAGCACCGTGGACTTCGCCAAGAAGCTCATGGGCCAGATCGTATTCCTCTACTTCCTCCAAAAGAAGGGCTGGCTTGGCGTCGAGAAAGGCAAGGATTGGGGCACTGGCCCGCACGATTTTCTGCGCCGTCTCGCGCGCGGCGAATACGGCGCTTACGAAAACTTCTTCGACGACATCCTCGAACCGCTCTTCTACGACACGCTTGCCACCGACCGTGGCCACGAGGCTTGGTGCAAGAACTTCAAGTGCCGCATCCCGTTCCTAAATGGTGGCCTTTTCGAGCCGCTGGGCGATTACGACTGGCGCAAGATCGACATCACCCTGCCGAACAAGTTCTTCACCAACACCGAGCGTGACCAGAAAACGGACGATACCGGCACGGGCATCCTCGACGTATTCGACCGCTACAACTTCACCGTCAACGAAGCTGAGCCGCTGGAAAAAGAAGTCGCGATCGATCCGGAAATGCTTGGAAAGGTCTTTGAAAACCTGATCGAGGAAAATCGCCGCAAGGGCCTGGGCTCGTACTACACGCCGCGCGAAATCGTCCATTACATGTGTCAAGAAAGCTTAATCAACTACCTCGACACCAGCGTCAACACGCCAAAGGAAAACGTCCCACGCGCCGACTTCGAAACCTTCGTGCGCCTTGGTGACCAGATTTCCCACTACGAAGCCGTAGACACGCGCTACGTGGGCCGGGAAATGCCGAAGAAGGTCAAGGAGCACGCAAAACTCATTGACGAAAAGCTGGCTGACATCACCGTTTGCGACCCGGCCGTCGGATCAGGCGCGTTTCCGGTAGGCATGATGACTGAGATCGTCCGTGCCCGCTCTGCGCTTACGCCGTACTTCAACGATGTTCAAGACCGCACGCCCTACCACTTCAAGCGCCACGCCATCCAGAACTGCCTTTACGGCGTGGACATTGACCCTGGCGCGGTCGAAATCGCCAAGCTTCGCCTCTGGCTCTCGCTGGTAGTGGACGAGGAGGACGTGAAGCAAATCAAGCCGCTGCCGAATCTTGATTACAAGATTGTGGCCGGCAACTCACTGCTTGGGGTCGAAAAAACGTTGTTCAACGAACAAGTTTTCCGACGGCTCGAAAAACTGAAGCCGCTCTTTTTCGACGAGACCGACCATGCGAAGAAGGAAAAACTAAAGAAGGGAATCGGCGACTTGATCCACGAACTCACAAACGGAAAGGAGATTTTTGATTTCGAGATTTATTTTTCAGAAGTGTTCCATTCCAAACGCGGATTCGATGTGCTTCTGGCGAACCCGCCCTACGTCGGACAAAAAGGAAACAAAGAAATATTTCAGGAAATCGCACGGACTGATTTCGGGAAGAAATTCCATCAGCGCAGAATGGACCTGTTTTACTTCTTCATTCATCGCGCTTTGGATTTAGGCCACACGCAGACCCAAATTGCTTTCATCACCACCAACTATTTCGTCACCGCCACGTATGCCGACAAGCTCCGAAAAGACCTCTTTGAGAGGGCAACTTTTCGAACCCTCATCAATTTCAACGAAGTCCGCATCTTTGAATCTGCTCTGGGCCAGCACAACATGGTGTCGTTGTTCGAGCGTGGGAAAACCGCCGATGCCGGCGTGTTCACCGCCACAACCAAGCGAGTCGGACTTGCCACGCCGCCCATTCTGAATTCCATCATGTCGTGGCAAGATGCCGAGACGGAATATCGCACGATAAAGCAATCGGAATTGTATCAGGGCGACCAGCGTTACATAACTCTCGTTGGGAATCATGAATCGTCGGGCGACCCCAAAATGGCACTGCTGGCCAAAGTTGCTCGTAGCGGTAAAGTGTTGGGAACAATCTGCGATGTCTTTACGGGAATCCAGACGGGCGCAGATAAGGTTAGCCCGAAGCACGTTTCACGATTCCAAGTAAAGGCGACTCCGGGCGAAGGGATCTTCGTCTTGACGGCTGATGAACTCCGGGAGCTTCGACTTTCAAAAAGGGAACTCAAATACGTGCGGCCTTGGTTCAAGAACTCCGATATCGGGCGATACTCGTGTGCCGTGGATAATGTGTTCCACTTGATTTATCGGTCAAGCAAGCATGAGGAAGACGACCTGCCAGGAATAAAAGCGCATCTGGCACGGTTCAAAATTATCCTGGTTAACCGGAATGTCCGCGCTGGCGAAGTGACGCTCGCACAATACGACGATTTTGTCCGAGGAAAGGGCGACATTGACTACGTCATGATTGCATCGGCGATGAAGGCCGGAAATTATTACTGCATATCCTACGCTCGTGACGAACACTTGTTTGATGGTCCGAAAATCATTTCGCCTCAACGGAGTTATCGAAACACGTTTTGCTTCAATGACGTTCCTTGGTATGCGAGCGCGGACGTGTATTACATCACGCAGAGAGACACGTCCATCGCGTTGAAATACGTTCTGGCCCTCCTTAATTCCAAACTTTACTTCGTGTGGCTCTACTTCAAGGGCAAGCGCAAAGGCGAAATGCTGGAGCTTTACCAAAAGCCGCTGTCTGAAATCCCCATCAAAGTGATTTCTTCGCAGGAGCAAAAGCCGTTCATCGCTTTGGTTGATCGCATACTGTCGGCGAAGCAGCGCGATGCCGAGGCGGACACGAGTGCATTGGAGCATGAAATAGATGTGTTGGTGTATCAACTCTACGGCCTGACACCCGAAGAAATCCAAATCGTGGAATCCGCCACCAAATAAATTACAGATAGCTGTAACCTCATCCAAATTGTAAATTTGGGAAAGACCATGGTTTGGAGTCAGCGTTAGTTCTAATTCGAAAATACCAGAAATCACTTGTCACTGATTATTCTTAATCCGCAGGCTTCGCCCGCATCTTCGCGGCGATGTAGTCGCCGTGTGAGATGTGCAACAGGTCGGCCATCCTGCGCATTAAATGGTTT
The DNA here is from genome assembly GCA_025350705.1 of Gallionella sp. GTDB lineage: Bacteria > Pseudomonadota > Gammaproteobacteria > Burkholderiales > Gallionellaceae > Gallionella. Next base: position 10,248 of record JANXXH010000127.1, on the reverse strand, counting down.
TCCTCGGCGCTGATGTGCCCATCGGTATAGGCCACCTGCCACATGTATTCGATGATCCTGATCTTTTCGGGCAGCTTCAGTTCGCGGTTGATGAGGGAGGGAGCTGGTGCGGGAGGCAACTATCCGGAATTTCCGGATAACTGCCGCCGATGGGAAAAACTACGACGTATATCTTCGTCATCATCGCGCGCCATGTGCAGGTGCATGCCAGTCCGCCCGATTCGGTGAGGGGTGGCATCAGGTTGCTGGATATCGAGGGCAATCTCATCGAGGCGGGAAAGGTTCGCTGGACTAAGCACTTGCTGGGATTCGGGCATGATGTGCTGCTGGTCGGGCATACCCATCAGGTATTTTGCGAGCAACTCGGTGACACGCTGGTGATCAACCCCGGCAGCACCCTGTTCAACCATGCGTGTGCGATCCTGAGTTTTCCGGAAATGACGGTGGAATGGTTCGGTTTGTCGGGCAAGCAACCGGTCAAGGCTTGGCATTGGGCGATTGTGGTCACCTCGCCAGTTTGTATTTCAAAATCAGGTTGCGCACCTGCGGGTGTCACTGAAGTGATCTTTACCGGATATTGTCGAGCAGTTGCTTGATCTGTGAGTGCAGAGTTGGCAGGCTGGAGTGGATGGTTTTCCAGACGATTTCAAGATCAACCTTGAAGTAGCCATGCGACAGTGCATTGCGCATTTCGTAGGCGAATCCAAGCGGCAGGTAGGCATGTTCGTCGGCGAATTGTTTGTGATAGCGCTCAATGTTGCGCGCGGCTTCGCCGATGATTTAAAAATTGCGGATGACTGCATCCTGAGTTTTTAAGTCTTTCAGAAACGCAACCTCGTCCATGTTTTCAATGTAACGGTGGATGCGTTCGATCGCTTCAAGAATGTGTCGAAGATATTCCGGCAAACGCAGCGCGTCGGTCTTGCTCATACCGGCACAGCCTCGTTCAGTATGCGATCCTTGAAGCTATCTGGAAGTGCGCCAGGGGTCAGGACATCCACAGAGATTCCCAACAGCTTTTTCAATTCATAGCGGATGGCGCCTATGTCCATCAGGGTGGTCTCGGAGGTGGGCTCGACTAGCAGGTCGAGGTCGCTGTCTTCGGTGTCTTGGCCATGCAATACCGAGCCGAACACACGCACATTGCGCACGCGATGGCGCAGGGCGATTTCACGGATCGCCTCACGGTGGGTTTGCAGAGCGATGGAGGGGCGCATGGTTACTATCCTTTGTCGTTCGCGGCTATTATAGCTAAGTGTGTGGCATGCGCTCAATTTATATGCCGCCTCTGAGTCAGGATGAAATGAACCGGAGTGGAATTTCGTTGGCTGCTCGAAAGAAGAGAGCGGGCGATTTCACCACGGTGGTGAACAAATCTTCAGGGCTCAGACTCCATGGATTTCAATCATTGCGATTTATTCAGGCTAAACCGCAATGTTTACAATGTTCACGTAGTGTTTCCTTTGACTACGTCCAAGAATCCAAATTGACACGAGAACGTTCGTTCTCTATTATGACGGTTCGCCTTTCCTTGATAAGGTATCCAGACCATGCAATCGCAACCAGCCATTTTTGAAGAGCACGCAATCCGTCGCGTGTATGACGAGGCCACGGAAACCTGGTGGTTTTCGGTGGTGGATATTGTGCAGGTGCTGACGCAGCAGCAGGATTACCAGACAGCGCGCAAGTACTGGAACAAGCTGAAAGAACGGCTAGGCAAGGAAGGCAGTCAGTCGGTGACAAATTGTCACCGACTGAAATTACCCGCCGCCGACGGCAAGAATTACTTGACCGACGTGGCCACTGCCGAAACCTTGCTGCGTTTGGTGCAGTCTGTGCCCAGCCCGAAGGCGGAGCCGATCAAGCTGTGGCTGGCGAAAGTGGGCTATGAGCGGATGCAGGAGATGGCCGATCCCGGACTATCTTTGGAGCGCGCCCGCGAGACCTGGCAGAAGCACGGGCGCAGCGATAAGTGGATACAGCAGCGCATGACGGGGCAGGAGACGCGCAACAAGCTGACCGATTACTGGAAGGAGCACGATATCAAGGAAGGCGAGGAATACGCGATCCTGACAAATATCATTCATCAGGAGTGGGCTGATGTGAGCGTGAAAGTGCACAAGGAGATGAAGGGACTGCAAACCCACAATCTGCGTGACCACATGAGCGAGGCTGAGCTGATCTTTACCGCGCTGGCGGAATTGTCTACGCGCCAGATCGCCGAGAGCGTGGAGGCCACAGGTATGAATGAGAATGAAGCTGCCGCGAAAACCGGTGGTGGCATAGCCAGGAAAGCCCGGCTGGAGCTGGAAGGGAAAACGGGCAAGCGGGTGGTATCTCCAGAAAACTATTTGCCGCCAAGCAGGAAGAAATTGGCGAAGAAATAATCCCCCCGATTCAGAATTGCACCCAGTTTATTTCAAATCGGCAGGCTTCGCCCGCATCTTCGCCGCGATGTAGTCGCCGTGCGAGATGTGGAGTAGGTCGGCCATCCTGCGCATCAAGTGATTTTCCTGCTGGATGCCGCTGGTGATGATGGCTGTGCGCGGCCGCATGGCGCAGGGGCAACGGCGGAAGGAGTAAAGGATGGCCAGGGACATGATGGGGGTAGGGCGTTTCCGGAAGAGTCACTGTGTTTTTTAATCTCAAACGCAGCAGTCAATCGCATGAGTGCTTACAGCGTCACCCGTTGCGAGTGATGCAATTGTTGCAGATAACGCTGTGATTGCATTTCGGTCAGGCGGCTGATGGTTCGGGAGAATTCACCTGACAACATGCCATCGGCGCATAGATTTTCCAGCGAGGCAGTGGCTGAAGCCACCAGCCTGACGTTGTTGTCGTACAGCACGTCGATCAGCCAGGTAAAGCGCTTGGCTTCTGCGGCAAGTTCGACGGTCATATGCGGGATGTGCGACAGGAACACCGTGGGGAACCGGTGGGCGATCTCCAGGTAATCTTCCTGCGCGTGCGCGCCTCCGCACAATTCCTTGAAGTCGAACCACACCACGGTGCGCGCGATTTTTTTAACCGTGATCATGCGGCCCATAATTTCGACATGAGCTTCATTGCGCTGTGTCTCACCCGCGATCAGATCAAACAGGGAGTGCATGCGCGCTTCACTCTCGGCATCGCTATCCACATCGGCAGCCACGATGAACAGCGGTTCACGGGTCATCGCGCGCAGGCGGTAATCATTGCCGCTTTCGATATTCAACACCTTCAGCTCGCGCTTGAGCAGTTCAATGGCGGGCAGGAAATTCTGCCGCTGCAAACCATTCGGATAAAGCCCGTCAGGCGGGTAGTTGGATGTGGTGATCAGCACCACGCCGCGCTCGAACATTGCCTCGATCAGCCGCCCCAGTATCATCGCATCGGCGATGTCATCGACATGGAATTCGTCCATGCACAGTAAGCGGGTGGATTTTTCGATCTTGTCCGCCAAGGCGAGCAGCGGATCGTCTTTCCCGGCCAGCGCCTTCATCTCGTGATGAACCTCGGCCATGAAGTTGTGAAAGTGGATGCGGCGTTTGCGGCGATAGGGCAGGCAGGCGTAAAACGCATCCATCAGAAATGTCTTGCCGCGCCCGACCCCGCCCCACAGATACAAACCTTTGGGCACATCGGGGGTGAGCAGGCTGCGCCCCAGAAACTGGTTGCGCCTGGATTTGAATTCCACCAACTGATGCCACAGTACATCCAGCTCATCGATCGCAGCGGCTTGCGCGGCATCAGGCACAATGCTCGGTGCCGCGCTGGCGGCCTTGTACCAGGCTTTGGGGCTGATGCCGCTCTCAGGGGGTGTATATTGAGACATAGTTTGATTTCAGCTTAACAGCGAGTCGGGTTTTGAAATACAATTCATGCTGATGACTTTGATGCTCCCGTAATTATGCCGCGTTTCCAAATATATCACCCGCGACAGTCCAACATACCGAATAACCAACCCAGGGAAGAATAAATGAGCCACACCTTATATCAGGCATCCGTGCAACGCGTGCAGCGCTGCGAATTGGCCGTACCGGGTTCCAATCCGGGCATGTTCGAAAAAGCGCTGAAGAGCGGAGCGGATTTTGTGTTCCTCGATCTCGAAGATGCGGTCGCGCCGGACGACAAGATACAGGCGCGCAAGAACGTCATTCAGGCGATCAACGATCTGGACTGGAAGGGGCACAGCATCACGCTCTCGGTGCGCATCAACGGGCTGGACACCCAGTGGATGGTGCGCGATGTGGTCGATCTGGTCGAGCAGGCCGGTGCCAAGATCGACACGTTGCTGGTGCCCAAGGTCGGCGTGTATGCGGACGTGTACATGGTCGAGGCGATGTTGAACCAGCTCGAAGCGCAGCAGGGTCTGAAAAACAAGATCGGCATCGAAGCCCTGATCGAAACCGCGCTGGGCATGGCCAACGTCGAAGATATCGCGCGCAATGGCGCAGCGGGTCGTCTCGAAGCATTGCACTTCGGCGTGGCCGATTATGCGGCCAGCAACCGCGCACGCACCACCAACATCGGCGGACTCAATCCCGATTATCCGGGTGACCAGTGGCACTTCGCGATCAGCCGCATGACGGTCGCCTGCCGCGCTTACGGCCTGCGTCCCATCGACGGCCCGTTCGGCGACATCAAAGATCCCGCCGGTTTCATGCTGGCCGCGAAGCGCGGCGCTGCATTGGGCATCGAAGGAAAATGGGCGATCCATCCATCGCAAGTCGCGCTCGCCAACGAAGTGTTTACCCCGCCCGCTGCGGAAGTGGACAAGGCACAGCGCATCCTCGCCGCGTTGAAAGAAGCCGCAGCACAAGGTAAAGGCGCCGCGTCGCTCGATGGCAGGATGATAGACGCCGCCTCGGCGCGCATGGCCAGCAACGTCGTCAATGCGGCTGAAGCGATAGCGGCGAAAAAATAATCCTGACCTCGTAGGGTGCGTTTACGCACCATGATCACCATGATCCATTGGTGCGTAAACGCACCCTACGTGATTGATGTTTTTTAGAATGATGCGAACATTAAGGATGCGGTAAAAATTTAAGGGGGTGGGTTTTGGACATTCATGAATACCAGGCGAAAGAGATCCTGGCCGACTATGGCGTCAAGATCGCCGAGGGCGGGCTGGCGTATAGCCCCGAGGAAGCGGTGCAGCGCGCCAGAGAGATCGGCGGCAATATCTGGGTGGTGAAAGCCCAGATCCATTCCGGCGCGCGCGGCAAGGCGGGCGGCATCAAGATATGCAAGACTCACGAAGAGGTCGAAGCGGCCGCGGACGAGTTGCTGGGCAAGACACTGGTCACGCACCAGACCGGCCCGGCAGGAAAAATCTGCTCGCGTGTGTATGTAGAGGCGGGCACGGACATCGCGCGCGAAATGTATTTCTGCATCGTGGTGGATCGCAGTGCCGAGCGCGTTGTCCTGGTTGGTTCTGCGCAGGGTGGCATGGAGATCGAGGAGCTGGCCGAAACCGATCTTGATGCGATCAAGAAGATATATGTCGAGCCCGCTGTCGGCCTGCGGGATTTTCAGGCGCGCAAGATGGCATTCGCGCTGGGCGTGGATGAAGCGCATTTCAATCAAGCCGTCAAAACCATCAAGGGTTGCTACCGCGCTTTGCGCGATCTCGATGCGAATATGCTGGAGATCAATCCACTGGTGCTGACGCGCAGCGGCGAACTGGTCGCGCTGGACGCCAAGATGAATTTCGATGACAACGCGATGTTCCGCCGCCAGGAGATTTCCGCTCTGCGCGACAAGACCCAGATCGATCCGCGCGAAGTGGCGGCGGCGGATCACGACCTGAGCTACATCGGGCTGGATGGTGACATCGGCTGCATGATCAACGGCGCGGGACTGGCGATGGCGACGATGGACATGATCAAGCTGGCCGGCGGCGAGCCTGCCAACTTTCTCGACGTGGGCGGCGGCGCATCTGCCGAGCGCACCGAAAAAGCGTTCCGTCTGGTGCTGGCCGACAAAGGCGTCAAGGCGATGCTGGTCAACATCTTTGCCGGCATCAACCGCTGCGATTGGATCGCTGAGGGCGTGGTGCAAGCGGCGCGCAACATCGACATGAAAGTCCCGCTGATCGTTAGGTTGTCCGGCACCAATGTGGAGGCCGGTCGCAAGATCATTGCCGATAGTGGCTTGCCCATCATCACGGCAGAGACACTGGCCGATGCCGCCGAGAAAGCGGTCAAGGCGCGCAACGAAGTGGTCGCCCGAGAGAAAGCCGCAAGTCAGCAAAGAGGTAACGCGTAATGGCAATTTTAATCGACAAGAAAACGCGTATCATCGTGCAAGGTTTCACCGGCAAGATCGGCAGTTTCCACGCGCAGGACATGATCAACTACGGCTCCAATGTCGTCGGCGGCGTCACGCCCGGCAAGGGCGGGCAAAAGCACCTTGGCAAGCCGGTGTTCAATACTGTGAAGCAGGCAGTGCGCGACGCAGGTGTAGAGGCCAGCATCATCTTCGTGCCGCCCGCGTTCGCCGCAGACTCGATCATGGAAGCCGCCGATGCGGGCATCAAATATTGCGTGGCGATCACCGACGGCATCCCGACCCAGGACATGATGACCGTGAAGAACTTCCTGCGCCGCTTCCCCAAGGAAGAACGCATGATGCTGACCGGCCCCAACTGCGCGGGCACCATCAGCCCCGGCCAGGCGATGTTGGGCATCATGCCCGGACACATCTACATGCGCGGCAACGTCGGTGTGGTCGGTCGTTCCGGCACACTGGGTTATGAAGCTGCCGACCAGATGAAAGCCTTGGGCATCGGCATCTCCACCTCGGTGGGCATAGGCGGCGACCCGATCAACGGCAGCTCGCACCGCGACGTGCTGGAAAAATTCCGCGAAGATAAAGAGACCAAAGTCGTGCTGATGATAGGCGAGATCGGCGGACAACAAGAGATCGAAGCCGGCATCTACGCCAGGGAACACTTGGGCAAACCGCTGATCGCCTACATCGCAGGCTTGACCGCACCGCAAGGCCGCCGCATGGGCCACGCCGGCGCGATCATCTCATCGGCGGGCGAGAGCGCCGCAGAAAAAGTCGCGATGCTGCAAGACCTGGGCGTCACTATCTGTCCCACGCCATCAGCGATGGGCGAAACTGTGGCAAAGGTATTGGCGAGGATGTAATGTAGACATCGCGGTGTGAGTATCGTCGGGTGCGCAAGCGCACCCTACCTGGTTATCGTCGTATTGAAATAGAAATGGAATCATTTGTCGTGGACAACCACGCAAGCGGTGCGTCTCGTAAGCATTACTGTCCTATAAAACAAATGATTAGGTAAAGAAGGCGTAGTGTTTTAGGCGCTGGCGTATAATGGCGGGATTCGAGCTGGGGAAGGTCTGTCCCCGACCATTATGAAGAGATTAAAAATTGAATACGATTAGTTTTGCAGATTTAAAACTGGCCCCTGAAATCCTCAAGGCGCTGACCGAGTCAGGTTACACCATTCCCACCCCGATTCAAGCTCAAGCTATACCTCTGGTATTGGAAGGTTGCGATTTGATGGCAGGCGCGCAAACAGGCACCGGCAAGACGGCTGCCTTTGTGCTGCCGATGCTGCAAAAATTGTTACCGGATGCCAGTTCCAGTGCTTCGCCCGCTCGCCATCCGGTGCGCGCGCTGATTTTGGTGCCGACACGCGAACTGGCGATCCAGGTGGAAGAGAGCGTCAAGACTTATGCCAAGCATTGCAAGTTGCGCTCACTGGTGGTGTTCGGTGGCGTAGATATCAAGACACAGACGCCGCATCTGAAAAGGGGAGTGGAGATATTGGTCGCCACGCCGGGCCGCCTGCTGGATCACGTCGAGATGAAATCGGTGCAGCTGAATCAGGTGCAGATGCTGGTGCTGGACGAGGCGGATCGCATGCTGGATATGGGCTTCATGCCTGACCTGAAGCGCATCCTGGCGCTGCTGCCCAAGCAACGGCAGAACCTGATGTTCTCGGCCACGTTCTCGGGCGAGATCAAAAAATTATCGGCGGAATTCCTGACCAGGCCCAAGCTCATCGAAGTGGCGCGCAGCAACGCCACCGCCGAGAACGTCACGCAAAAAGTCTATCTGGTCGAGCAGGCCGACAAGCACGTGCTGCTCGCGCAACTGTTGCGCGGCAGCGACGCAACGCAAGTGCTGGTGTTCACCAAAACCAAAGTCGCGGCGGGCCGTCTCGCCAAGCAATTGCAGAAAGACGGCGTTGCCGCCGATGCGATCCATGGCGACAAGACCCAGCTGGAACGTATCCAGGCGCTGGATGCCTTCAAGAGCGGCAAAGTCACTGTGCTGATCGGGACCGATGTCGCCGCACGCGGTCTGGATATCGACCAGCTGCCGATGGTGATCAATTACGAGATTCCCAGCGCCCCGGAAGATTACGTCCACCGCATCGGACGCACCGGCCGCGCGGGCGCATCCGGCAAGGCGATCTCGCTGGTGTCACCCGAAGAAGAAAAATACCTGAAAGAGATCGAGAAGCTGATCAAGACCGAGATACCAAAAGAAACCGCAGTCGTGCCGCACACCCCGAAAGCCAGAGCGCCGCGCGGCGAACATCACGAACGCAGCCGTGCGCCACGAGCAGAACACGCCGAGCGCAGCCATGCCCCGCGTCCCGCCGCACCGAAAAAACCCAGCCATGATCCGTGGTTCGATAAGCCTTACGAACCGAGCGGTGCCGCCGCCACACCTGCCAAACAACCGGAGCAAGCAGCCAACAAACCGAAGAAAGAAGTCGCGGCGATATTCGTGCGTCGGCCAAGCTAGCGGATCAAGCTGCCCGTGTCGTGGTGCCGCTCGTACATGAAGAAGAAATGGGGCTGGCGGCCAAACATCTGAATCCGCAATTCAAAATCAAGGGAGCCTCGGTCGTCATGGTCGTCATGTCCACCTCCGAGCTGGCAGGCATCCCCAACCGTTTGCCGGGTGATAAAGTCGCATCACTGAAAAATGAAAGCGATGAAATCATCTCCGCACTGGATTTGACTTTTCACGGGGATTTGAGAGGACAACCTTAAACTTTCTGGCTCATGCATTGCTTGCAGGCGAGACTCCTGCCTTGATTGTGGGCGGGGTCATCGGAGACTGGATCAAAGGCCACTTGCCTGGAGTATTGCCTGACGATCTGGCCAGGGGAGTTGCCCTGCATCGCGCCATAGATAGCTTTGCGGAATCGCAGCCGTCCTTTCGGCGGAGCCGCTCGCGAGTCTCTGTGGTTCGGAGACGTTATGCCGGAGTGCTGGTTGATGTGTTCTACGATCATCTGCTGGCTCGTAACTGGGCCACGATACATCATCAGCCCCTGGATGAGTATTGTGAAGCTGTCTATCGATCGATCAAAGACAGGCTTGACGAGCTTCCCCTCTCTTCGCATACCGGGTTGACGCTGATGGCGAAGGAAGATTGGCTGATGAGCTACGCACAGATTGAAGGCATCGCTGACGTATTGGCACGAATGTCGCGCCGAGCCCGGCAACCCAATCCGCTGGCGAATGGAGAACAGGAGTTTCTTGCGGACGTTGATGGATTCACCAGCGATTTCTATGAATGGCTGGACGACACGAAAAAGTTCTGCCTGAGGTGGCAGGCCGAGTAGAACGTAGGGCACGGCCCGCATTGTGTCGTTGCTGCTCACGAGTGTTTTGCAGCAATCTGAATATATTAAGCGTGACCTGCTGCTTTCTGCTTATTGATTTAAAAGTATACAGGGCGGCAAAGTGCCACTAGCCACACCTCGCAAAGTTTCCCTGGCTACTGTCGAATACCTCGCATTGCTGAATTTATAAGCGTACAGTGACAGCTGCGTGGTAATGAACCTATGAATGAAATCCTGCGATACATGAAAATGCATGGCGAGCGACTCGACAAGGAGATTTCTGTTGCTACAGGTATCTCACTTGCTTCTGTGCGTTTGCAGTTAGCGGAACTTACTGCCAGACATGAGGTTGTGGTGTGCCAATCAATCAGTTTTAGCAAGGGCAAGAAAGTCGAAGAGACTATTTACCGGATAGCCGGGTATTCACCGCCTGCCTCGCCGGGCAGGAAACCAAAGGCAAAGTCGGATTTATCATAGTTCCGCTTTCAGGCAGCCAATATGGCTAATATATTAGGGGCTGAAGTAGATTAGCACTAAATATCAGCCCACTCCTTAAGTAATTTCAGTTGTTGTTTTGGCGTTCCATAGTTAAATCTGAACTCACATTCCTTGAGGAATAGTGGGAACGATTCTTTAGGAATGCCGTTGTA
>JANXXH010000118.1 GCA_025350705.1 Gallionella sp. | reverse complement strand
GGTCATGGCAAGTACGACGCAAGGTTGCCGGTGATGTGGGCTCAGCGCTCTGATCAATTGCTTAACGAACTGGGTGTACCTCACCTGACCCGTCTATACCCGATAGATCATGGGGTCAGCGCGGATATGCAATCAGACTTTTTGGAATGGCTCCACGGTCTTGTAACAGCCCATTGATATGGAGGCAAAAATCCTTAAGCAGTATGAAGCAATCAGACTTGGCATTCCAGACGGCATGCCAATCACAGTGCTTCATATCGGCGAACAACAAACCGCTGTTGCCGCAGGAACAGGTGCAGAACCCAGTGCGGTTTTTAAACTTCCTATCGGTTCAAGAAAAACGGTAGTCGAATATTTACAGCATGATCCGCCAACACCGAAAGAAATTGAAAATGCTATCGTTGCAGTCGAAGATGCAGTGGCGAATGCGCGAACGATAATCATAGGCGGCACTAATCTTTTCACTACTCAGCTTTTCACTTCGGATGAGGCCATCCGCAAGATCGCGCTCATCTCCGGAGTTCCCGAAGGGTCAGAGTTAATCCTTAGCCGCGATGCGATGGAGCGGACATTTGAACGGCTCATTGCGGGAACGCTCGGAAGACCGAGTTCACGGGAAGGACTTCCAGCTAACGTCACATCTGCCGCAACCCTGCTAACCCTTCGCGAGTTCATGCACCACTTGCAATTTTTATCGATTACCGTGAAGGCAGGATATAAATCAAATAAGCAATGAAATTGAAACGTGACATGAATGATCGCCAATTGAGGTATAGGTGCGAATGACTGGTTTTGGCTGTGGGCTCGGGGCTGGCTACGCGGGCATGCAAGGTTACATAGCATCGATGGGCGTGCCCGGCGGACTGCTGCCATTGGTGATCGTACTGGAATTGGGTGGAGGGATCGCGCTGCTGCTTGGATTCCAGACCCGCCTGGTTGCATTGCTGCTGGCCGGGTTCTGTATCGTTACCGGGCTGATATTCCACACCGGCGCAGACCAGATGCAGCAGATCATGCTGATGAAGTACTTTACGATGGCCGGCGGGTTGTTGGCATTCACCCTGTTTGGCGCGGGACGCCTGAGCCTGGATGGAGAATCACGGGCTTAGTCTTGTTGAAGCAGAGGCCATGATCCGTTTCTGATTGACAACCTTTGCGCGGAAACTTAAGGGGCCAGCTTGGTATGAATTCCGGAGAAGCTAACCTGCTCCGGGAAAACAGAGCCCCTTACGGCAAGCGCAACCAGTTGATCGAGAGCCTTGCCCCAGCCTTCTTTGAATCCCATGGCCGCGTGTTTCTTGCACCCTGCTTCATCGGCATGGATGACCGTTGCGGTGTATTTTGTGCCGCTGCCCTGCGAGGCCAAAGTGATCATCGCGGTGAATTTAAAATCGACCTGTTTTTCCCCTTTGGTGGAAGACGAAGCAGGGCGGTAGCCGGGGAGAGCGCATTCGTCCAGACCAGTTTTTCATTTTCGACCACTTCAAGGTAGCAGCCATCATTGGGAAATTCCTGCCCCTCCGGTGAACGCATCACGGTGCGAAAGATGCCGCCGGGACGCAGATCGATCTCGCAATCTATCGTCGTCCACGGCAAAAGACAGAACCATGGTTTGAGATGTTGCGGTTGTGTCCATGCTCACCAAATGAATTCCTTAGGCACGTCCACGATGCGCTCGAAAGTGAGATTAAGTTTGGGGTCGGGTTGATAAGTACTGTTCATGATGGTTGTCCTTTCAGTGAAGTTGAAGCCGGTGATACGCGATCAGATCTTGCTGGTGCAGTTGAACATCCAGTTGATGCCGAACTGGTCGACCAGGCTGCCAAAATATCCACCCCAAAACATCTCCTGCAAGGGCATTTCCACCTTGCCGTTGGCGGCAAGTGTATTGAACAGGTGATCAGTCTCGGTACGTGTGTCGGTCTCCAGGTTGATGTACATATTGTTGCCCTGCTTGACGGTAAAGCCCAAGGATTCCGGCGCATCCGTGCCCATCAGCACATGTCCGCCCAGGATCGGCAAGGCAACGTGCATGACCAGATTTTTGTCAGTCTCACTCAGCGGGGGCTGACCCGGTTGGGCAGGGATGTCCTTGAAGCGGCCGATAGGTGTAGCAAATTCGGTTTTGAAAACCGATTTGTAAAAGTTGAACGCCGCTTCGGTTGAGCGGGGGAAATTTAGATAAGTGCTGACTTGAGCCATTTTGGTTTCCTCCAGATTGGAAAATGACAGCGACTAGAATTATATGTGTGATTTAAAATGGACAGCATAGCAATACTGTAGCCGCCGCTAGGCCGGCATCCAGTCTTCGCGTGGTTTGACCAGGATGGGGGCGCACACCCAGATGAATAATTCAAATATGAATAATTCAAAGATGAACAATGCAAAGGCGATCTACTATGCCGCCTGTGCCATAGCTTGCCACAACAGTTAATGTGCTGGCACTATCATCGATTTCTGCAGGTGCTGCACGCCGTAAGTAAATAGGGTTGAACTGATGCCTCAATGGATGTTAGATTGCGAAGTATGAAATGCAATTCGACTTCGGCATATTTCACACCGGCACATTTCGTTTACGGCACATTCGGCATCTGTAAAAATAACAAGGACCTTAATGACTAACGCAAGCGGTGAACATCACCCTAAACGGGTTCTGAAGTATTCTGCATCATTGCTCGTATTTGCGCTGCTTGCTTACGCTACTTTTCTTATTTCGCAATCCTGGCGGGAAGCCAAATCCGATCAGGCTAGCCAATTGGCGATGGTTGCCGACCTGAGCGAGGTCGCGATCGATAATTATTTCACCCAGCTTGAGATCGGTATGCAGAGCCTGGGCGCAGATCTGGCCGACATGCAGAAAAAACCCGACCTCGACCGCGCATTCAAGTTGGTCAACCGGTTTCAAGGACTGCACACCGAGCTGGGCAACGTGATGTTGATCGGCAGCGATGGCCAGATATTATTGACCGGCAAAACTCCCAACAGCCCTGATCTGCCTACGCTCGCCAATGATTCCGCATTCATGGATTTTCGCGGCGAGCTGCTGAAAGGCACGTCCTTCGTTATTGGCAAACCGGTGATGGGGTATATAGACAAGAGCTGGGTCGTCTCGGCGCGCTATGCCGTTACTGACCAAGCCGGCAAGCTGGCTTATATCATCGGCGCCAATTTGCCTGCCGATATGTTGTTTCGCTACCGGGTGGATTCAACTATCCCCAAGATCACTGCGCTGGGTCTGATTCGCGATGATGGATATCTGGTCAGCCGCTATCCCGAACCGGATGTCGCGAGGCAGGATGATATGTACGGCAAACCTGCCGAGGGCGCGATGATGGAGTATCTGCGCGCAAACGATCATCCGCAACAAGGGCAGGTGGAGATGCGGGGCAGCGACGGCAAGGCCAAGGATATGCTGGTGATGCGCCGCCTGCATCACTATCCGGTCACGCTGTTTGTCGAGATGCCGATGTCAGAGATCAAGGCGGCATGGTGGCACAAGATGTATGCGCCTTATGTGCTGATGACACTGTTGCTGGCGGGCATATTCGGTTTTTATAGTATGTCGCTGCGCCGCCGCCGCATATGGAGCGAGGTTCAGCGGCGCGAGGCGCTCAGGCGCATCTACGAACAAGCGCTGCATGAGCGGAGCCCGAACGAGATATTCATGTTCGATGCCGATACATTGCATTTCACCTATGCAAACGATCATGCGCTGGAAAATCTCGGCTATACGCTGGAGCAATTGCAACAGAAAGACATACTTTTACTGCATCCGGAATTGGGCATCGAAGCCTTTGGGGCGATGATCGAGCCGCTGCGCCGCGGTGAGCAGGAGTTCGTCAAATATCAGACAGTCCAGGCACGCGGGAATGGCAGCACCTATCCTGTGGAGGTAAACTTGCAATTGATGAAATCGGATGATAGCGGTGAAGGATTCGTGGCAATCATCACTGACATCACCGCTCTCAAACAAGCCGAGGAAAATATCAGGGCATTCAATTCTCCCGTTGAGCGACGCGTTTCCAGGGGCAAGTAACAAATAATTGGGGACAGCCCTCGGTTTCTTTTTGGTTCTGGTCTAATTCCACATTCGCGAGAGGCTGCGCTGAATCGCGTCCCTCCATTCAAAGGGATTCAAGGGCACAACTTCGGTTTACATTGCTGCAAGTTTCTAAGGTGTCGATCGCTACTTTCCACGCCGCCAGAAAAGAGCCATTAACGGTTTGACGCTGGTTCCGTGGAGAAGGATGGAGAGCGTGACTACGATCAATGTCATTTGTATCAATTGCAGCGATAGCGGTTCTGGCAACCCGTTTTGTATAGCGTACATGAGGTAGTAGAGTGAACCGATGCCGCGCACGCCGAACCAGCCTGTCATGCCGCGAATCCGCCACGTGGTGTGCGTGCCCAACAGGCCGAGGATGACACTGATCGGGCGCACAATCACGAACAAGAACAGGGCCAACCCCACCGCTTGCCAACTCCACGAGTTTAGATACAGTGTGCCTCCGATCAGGAGTACCATGACCACTTCCGAAAGTCTTTCCAGATGTTCCTTGAATACCAGCGATCCTTCGCTGACCGTTTGCGGTGACTCAAGTTTAGGACGTGCATTTCCATCTGCGCGTACGGATTGCTGGGTTTTGCTTCCGTCAAAGGTATCCTGAGCAGCTTTGCCCAGCTTAAGCTCAGTCTGGCGTAACGCAACTGCGGCAAAGAATACCGCCAGAAAACCCCAGCCGTTAACCATCACTGTCAAACCGTATACGACCCCTATCAGTCCGAGGCCGAGGAAGTCGTCCATCAATTCGTGTTTGTGCGGCTTGCTGCGCAGTTTCCAACCCAAGTGTGCCAGCGCAACGCCCGCGACGACGCCGATGGTAACGCCAGCCAGTGTGGCCCATAGCACATCCACCAACAACCAGCTCAGTACGGAATCGCCGATTTCATGCAAGCCCAACATCCCCATGCCCAGCATCACAAACGGAAAAGCGCTGCCGTCGTTCATGCCCGCTTCGCAGGTTAAGGTGAAGCGCAACTGGTCGTGGTCTCCGGGACGGCGGATTTGCACATCGGTAGCCAGCACCGGATCGGTCGGTGCAAGGATTGCCCCCAGCAGCACGCCTGCACCCAATGGCAGGCCAAGCACAAAATAAGCGAAGGCGGCGACCAGCGCGACGGTAATGGTCATGGATACTGTCGCCAGCAGGATCGGCGCGCGCCAGCGGGCAAAACTGAACGGTGTCGGCATTTTGATGCCGGCAGAAAACAGGGAGATCAATACCGCAACTTCTGTCAGCACTTCCAGCAGCGCGGATTCCTTGAGTGGATTGAAATGAAATAGATCGAGCGCGGTAGGCCCGACCAGCACGCCCACTGCCAGATAGATGATGGCGGAGGTGATCGGTGAGCGCTTGAGGATGGAGGCAGTGAGGCCCATGGCCAGCAACAGTCCGCCTACGAGCATGAACCATTGTGTGCTAGTCATCAGTACGTTTCAGATACATAAATAACAGCATAGCCCAAGTGAACGAGGAAAAAAGTAATATCACAGTATGAATGAAATGGGGACGGTGTTTCCATAGCAACCGCGAGTGTTGCTGAATATCGCGGCCGGTGTTTCCGAGCACGATGCGCGCCATCTGGTTCAGCGAATCCCGTCAATTATCAAGCCAGCAGTTGCGGCTGAGGGTATTGCTGAACTGCGTAAGCAAATGCCCAGTTATGGCGATATGCTGGCCGCGAGCTTGGGGTGGGTCTTTAACAGGCCGACCTCATCGCCGAGTATATGGGCCGCTTCGTTCAGCCATATATCCTTGACGTTCTTACTCGCATTCTCGATGGCCAGGTCAGCACTGAGATTGCGTTCGCTGGACAACATGCCGTCGTCCTGAAGTGCATGGCTTCTGGCTTCAGCAGATGCCGTGTCTGATTTATTTCCCGCTCTGTTTTTCTCGCGAGACTTGTTACGCTCTTCGCGGACTTCGAGCTCTTTGCGGCGCTCGTCTTCATTGAGCGAGATCAGGTTTTTCCGGCGCAGCGTCTTGAACTCGGCAATATCTTCCAGCATGTACTTGAAGTCTTTGTCATGGCTGACGCGCTTGTCGTGGCTCGCTGTCAATATGGGAAGGATGCTTGTCAGATCGCCGGTTGGCGTATAGTCAGCCGCCTTGATCTGTGTCCAGGGCAGGGCATTATCAAAGCTGGATTCACCAAATTCCGTCGCGTCAGTCATTGTCGGCAGGTTGATATCCGGGGTCACGCCGCGCAACTGGGTGGTGCCGCCATTGATACGGAAAAACTGGGCGATGGTCATCTTGAGTTCGCCCAATACGGGTTTATCGTTTTTTTCGATTTGGTCAAGGCTTGCCACGGTTTGCACTGTGCCTTTTCCAAAGCTGGTTTCGCCGATCACAACCCCGCGACCGTAATCCTGTATTGCCGCAGCAAAGATTTCCGATGCCGATGCCGAGCCACGATTGATGAGCACGCCCAGCGGGCCATTCCATGCGACTCCGGCATTGGTATCGTTCTCGATAGATATATTGCCTTCGGAGTCGCGCTCTTGTACCACGGGGCCTTTGCCTATAAACAGGCCAGTCAGATCGATGGCTTCAGTCAATGATCCACCGCCATTGTTGCGCAGGTCTATCAGCACGCCATCCACTTTGTCATTTTTCAGTTCTTCCAGCAGGAGCGATACATCACGGGTCGCGCTTTTGAAATCCTTGTCGCCCTTTTGGCGGGCAGCAAAATCCTGATAAAAGCCGGGCAGGGAGATCACGCCGATGCGCCGTGTCGCACCCGCTTCTTTTAAATCGATGATGGATTTCTTGGCGGCCTGTTTATCCAGGGTGATCTTTTTTCGGATCAGTGAAACGAGTTTGTGTTTGTCGTCTGCGCCTGCTTCTGCAGGCAGGATATCAAGACGCACGACAACATCCTCTACCCCGCGTATTATGGCTACCGCATCGTCAATGCGCCAACCTATGATTTCAGCCATCGGGCCATCTTCGCCTTGCCCGACACCGACGATACGGTCACCGGGTTTCAGTTTGCCGGATAGAGCGGCGGGGCCGCCCGCCACCAGTTCCTTGATCGTGATGTATTCATTCTTGTCATAAAGCACGGCGCCGATGCCAACCAGGGATAACTTCATCGAGATATCGAATTCCCTGGCGGCACGCGGCCCCAAATAATTGGTATGCGGGTCGATAGCCGTCGCATAGGCGTTCATGAAGTTTTGAAATACATCTTCGCTTTTGGCTTTGGATATGCTGGTCAGGGAACTGGTATAGCGCTTGTCCAATGTCTCGACGATGGTTTTATTATCCTTGCCGGCCAGCTTGAGACGCAGCCAGTCGCTCTTGACACGTTTGCGCCACAAGTCATTCAACTCGCTTTCGGATTTTGGCCATGGCGCATCCTTGCGGGTGTATTGATAGCTTTCATTTTTATTGAAATCAAAACCTTTTTTGAGCAGGGAACGGGCATAAGTAAAACGTTCGGTTATGCGCTGTTGATAGATGTTGTATATGGCGAAAGGGATGCTCAAATTTTCATTGAGAATGGCGTCATCCAGTTGGGTTCGCGCACCGGATAAATGATCAATGTCAGCCTGCAAGAAAAACAGCTTTTCGCCATCCAGCATCTTTATGTAGTTGTCGAATATCTGCGAAGATAATGTATCGTCAAGCGCGATGTGTTTGTAATGATGCCGGGATAGAACTTCTGCGGACAGATGCGCTGCTTTGGGCTGCAATTCCAGCGGCGTAAGCAATGGGACAGCCTGCGTTGTGCCGAGCGACAGAGTGAACGCCAGCAATATCCACAGTGATTTAATTTTCATTTGTATGTTCAGGAAAGAGGGATTGGTGCAATTCATGGTTGATTATAAAACAATTGGGGATGGACAGGATAAAAGGCGGCAAGTTCGATTCAGGGGTAATCCTGGCGCGTGGGCCGAACCATGAGGTCGCTGATATGTACATGCGGCGGTTGAGACACGATGTAGTGGATCGCGTTTGCCACATCTTCGCCGTGCAACAGCGGACCGAATCTATCTTCGAAGTTTTTCACCATCTCGTCACTGTAGCCCGCCCCATCCTGAAACCCGCTGATCACGATGCCCGGCTCAACCAGCGACACGCGTATGCCTTTGGGCCCCACCTCGCGGCGCAGACCCTCGGCCAGTGAATGGACGGCGAACTTGCTGGCACCGTAAACCGCGCTGAATGGGGAGATGTGCCGCCCCACTACCGAGCCGATGATGACGATATCAGCAGCCTGTTTTGCGTAGCCGGTTTGCTCAACGACCATCTTCTGTGCGGCTTTTTGCAGCAGTGCCAATGTGCCTGTTAAGTTGATTTTGAGCATTGCTTCGAACTCGGACAAATCTGCATCCTTGACTGACCCGCCCAGGCCGCGCCCGGCGTTCGCGACAACGATGTCGGCTGGCTTGCCGAATCGTTCGATGGCTGAGGCGAAGAGCCGCTCCAATACTGTGCTGTCGGTGGCATCACCGGCTACGCCGCAAAATGCCGCACCAAATTCTTTTTCAAGTGCGCGTAGTTTTTCTGCGTTGCGGCCATTGCCCACTACACCGTAGCCACTGCTGATAAATCTTCTTGCTGTCGCTTCCCCGATGCCTGATGTTGCGCCGGTAATGATCGCGATACGCGGATATTGATTGGTCATGTCACTTCGCCTTATTTAGATGGATTGTGGACGAGTGCAGGCCACCCATCGCTTCGTGGATATCTACAGCTCAGCCAACGTTCCATACCAACTTGGGTGATTGAACTACAGAGCCCAGCCTGGCCAGTGGACTTGAACGCAACCAATCCTGAAGTTTGCTGGTAAGTTTGGTGTCACCCAGCACTTTAATATCACCTTTTTTTACCGCATCACGAAACTGTTGTTGGCAAACCCAAACCGCAGACATCGTTTTAAGCGAGCACTTGATCACGATATCAATTTCATAACCGGGGTTCTTCAAGCATAAGTCTATCTCACCATTTTCACTGACCAGCCACCAATCCCGCTCCCCTTTTGGGGCATCCGGATATTCAAATTGAACAACGATACGATGCTTGGGAAAAGCCGCAGGATCGACGGTCCTTCGCATGTCCCACATCAATAAACCCGCATCCAGATCCTCGTTGCTTAAATTTGAGCGTGCCCATCGATGACCCCATGCGCCAAGTAGCTCTACCACCGGACGCAACTCCAACCCGGCGGATGTCAGGCTGTAGGTATAGTTTCCTTTGCTACCCATGATTTTTATCACACCGGCCTCAGCCAACTGTTTAAGTCGCAAAGACAATAATGTTGGCGACATCAGGGGCACGCCTTTTTTTAACTGATTGAACCTTGTGCTTCCTGCAATCAATTCACGCACGACTATCAAGGTCCATCGCTCGCACAATAATTGGGTTGCTTGCGCCAAAGGGCAGAACTGTCCGTAAGAATACATTTTGTACACCTCCGCAAGTTAATTCAGAAACAGTTTGTCGTTTCGAGCACTACAGATATTGTACTTCTCGGTTTCTATGCTTGGTGCTAACTTATAAATGCTTCCATCACCACAAGGTTTTTAGAAGCGGATTATACCTGTTAGGTACTACGAGTCGCTATGGTTGCAGCGGGTCGCAGCGAAATCCATCGCAACCTGCACAAGGAGAATACCATGCCAAAATATTTAATCGAAAGAGAGATTCCAGGTTTGGGAAACCTGACTACCGCTGAGCTTCAAGGGCTATCCGCCAAGTCATGCGGCATATTGCGCGAGCTTGGGCCGTCGATTCAATGGAACGAGAGCTACGTAACCCAGGACAAGCTCTATTGCGTATACATCGCCCCGAATGAAGCCTTGGTTCGCGAGCATGCTCGCAAAGGTGGTTTTCCGGCCAACAAGGTGTCGGAAGTCAAAAGAGTGATAGACCCGACGACGGCCGAGTGATCTCGCGGGCTGAAGGGCTCCATACCAAGTAGCTCCTGGTAGCGTATCTACCATGGCGCGCAAGCTCGCTTTCTGGGCACTACATGATAAAGCCGAGCAACGCCGGTTAGCTCTACTTTAGAAATGCTCAATTGCCAAGATGGTTTTCGAAGTAACAGTTTTTTCAACCAGGAAAACAATAGCGAGCAAATCACTTTTTATTTTTTGAGGGGGAGTAAAATCCTCTATTCGCGGAGCTCTGAGGTGATCTCATACGATCTGAGGCGAGCGTTATGATCGAACATCATCGAAGTGATCATCAATTCATCCGCCCCGGTCTGTTCGATGAAAGCTTGCAAGGAACGTTTTACGGTGTCGTGTGTACCGATCGCGGCGCATGAGAGGACGTAATCGAGCATATCGCGGAAATGCGGGGGGATGCCGTCCAGATATCCTGCCACCGGCGGTTGCAGGCGCTTGGGATGTCCGCTGCGCAGGTTGACGAATGCCTGCTGCATCGACGTCGCGAGAAATTGCGCCTCATCTTCGGTATCTGCCGCAAACACGTTGTAGCCTAGCATCACATACGGCTTCGCCAGTTGGGCAGACGGCTTGAAGGTGGAGCGATACAAGGCGATGGCCTGCATCATCTGCTCCGGCGCAAAATGCGATGCGAATGCGTAGGGCAGGCCCAGCGCCGCTGCCACTTGCGCGCCGAACAGACTCGAGCCCAGTATCCATATAGGCACATTCAGGCCCGCGCCTGGTACGGCGCGAACCGCGTGCCGCTGCTCCGCAGAAAAGTAGCCCATCAGTTCGATGACATCATTGGGGAACTGACTGGGATCGGTGGCGAGATTGCGGCGCAAGGCACGCGCGGTGAGTTGGTCCGAGCCCGGCGCGCGTCCGAGGCCCAGGTCGATGCGCCCGGGATAGAGCGATTCCAGCGTGCCGAACTGTTCGGCGATCACCAGCGGCGAATGGTTGGGTAACATGATCCCGCCTGCGCCGACGCGGATCGTGGACGTGCCGCCGGCCACATGCCCGATCAGCACAGCGGTCGCGGCGCTGGCGATGCCCGGCATGCCGTGATGCTCGGCGAGCCAGTAGCGCTGATAGCCCCAGCGCTCTGCATGTTGCGCAAGATCGAGCGTGTTGCGGAACGACTGGGCAGCGTCGCTGCCTTCGTTGATCGGTGCCAGGTCAAGGATGGAGAAGGGGATCATATGCTATCTAATGTTCATCTCTCATTTTTCATCGCGATTTTTATCCATGGGATCAACCACACGGATCACTTCGCCCTCGATCACTACCCATTCGATCACTTCATCCTCCATCATCACGCTGCCTGACATCTCGTTGTGAGCGCGAATGTTGCGCATCTGCTTGCGCAGCTCGCGGTTCTTCCACCACAGGTAAGCAAAGGCTGTCGTACCGGCGACCAGGAGGATCGCAAACAACACCGCCGAAAACATCAGCATCAAAACAACCAGCGCCGCAGTCACAATAAGAGCCGCAATCTTGCGCAACGGGCCGGGAGGGTTTGTCGCATCAGGGGGAAGATATTTCATCTGCATGTCGCTATCCGGTCTATCAAATCACTTTGTGGCCCAGCAGCCATCCAACGCCGCCCAGCGAGCCAAAGAAAATAGCCAGGTGCGCCCACACCCAGAACCAGTAACGGCGTTCGAGTTTTTCCTGCGGGATGTTGCTGACCATGAACAGGCGTCCGTCCGGCGGCTGGATGAGGTAATTGACATCCGGCGCTGCGCGCTCTGCCGTCATGCGTTTCGCCGCTTCGCGTTTGGCTGCCTGGCGTGCCAGCATCCATTCCTGCATGTCGAGTCCGCCGTCGTTGTTGAGATCGAAACGCTTGCGCAATTCGGGCATATTCTGCTTCCACTCCGCCAGCACGTTTTTCACTTCTTCGTTGGCATCCAGTTCTACGCTGCTGCCGCCGAAGGTTCGGAACTGGCCGATGGTGTAGATGCTGTCGACATGCAGCAGCAGCCACTCGGTGTAGCGGTAGTCGGATTTCGTCCAGGTTTCCTTGTGCTGGGTGAGTATCTCGGCGCCATTTGGGTCGACTACGCAGCGCCCGGTTTCATCCTCCAGCATAAAGAAGTCGTTGCTCTCGTCGCTCTCCTCAGTGTGCCATTCATTCTTGCTGCTCCTGCGCTCGATCTTGTAGCGGTACCACAGGCATGGCAGGCCGGTGAGTTTGCTCAGCAGTGGCTTGTCGGACATCGGTTTGCCGCGTCCGACGAGTTCGACGTAGCCCTGGGCAGCGGAGGCGATGCGCGAGGTGGGCGTGTCGCGCAACACGCGCAGGCGGCGCAGCGCGGACATCCACGCGAACAGGCTGATGAATGCTATCAGGCCGAGACAGAACAGCCAGCCGATGTGCGTATTGAATTGCGCGGCGATGAAGATCAGCAGAAGTTGCGCCCCAGAGGTGACGAGTTGCGCATACTCCCGGCGCAGCGTAGCTAGCATGGACACTGAACCTTGCGGGTGTTTAGCTGAACAGCGATTTCATATCCACGTCGGCCTTTTCCGCGGCGGAGAATTCGAGCAGCTGTTTGGTGGTGAAGTTGAACATGCCGGCAATGATCACCGCCGGAAATTGTTCGACGCCCACGTTGTTGATATTGACCGCGTCGTTGTATAGCTCGCGACGGTCGGCGATGCCGCTCTCCAGGCTGGAGATGCGCTTTTGCAGTTGCATGAATTGCTCGTTGGTTTTAAGTTCCGGATAGGCCTCGGCCACCGCGAAGATGCTGCCCACACCGGCACGCAGTGCGCCTTCTGCCTTGCCCAGCGCGGCGACATCATGGCCTTCTCGCGCGGCCTGAACTTGCGAACGCGCAGCGATCACGCGCTGCAAGGTTTCCTGCTCAAATTGCTTGTATTGCTTGCACACCTCGACCAGCTTGGGCAGTTCGTCGTGGCGCTGTTTGAGCAGCACGTCGATGTTGGCCCATGCTTGCGCCACGCCATTCTTCAGGCTCACCAGGTTGTTGTACAGACTGATGAGGTAGATCAGCGAGACGACGGCGATGCCGAGAACGATCAACATAAATGTCATAGGGGTTCCTTTGAGTATGTGGGCTGAACCGCATCATAAAACAAAATTGAGGAAATAAATCGGGTCAGCTTTGCAATACTTTCTGTGATTATACCGGCGCGCTACCCTACAACGCGCGCACCTTCACTGTCTTGCCCTTGACCTTGCCTGCCGCCAATTTGCGCACCGCCTCGTGCGCGATGCTGCGCGCGACGGCGACATAGGTGGACTGGTCGGTGATGGTGATCTTGCCAATTTGTTCGCGCGTGTAGCCCAACTCGCCGGTGAGCGCGCCCAGCACGTCGCCGGGGCGTATCTTTTCTTTGCGTCCGCCGAGCATTTGTAATGTCACCATCGGCGGTGTCAGCTTCGCTTCGTCTACGTCTTTCAATTCGCCGAGTTCATGCCACTCGGGTTTGATGCGCATCATCTGCGCGATGTCGATGACGCGGCGCTGATCGGAAGGGCTGCACAGGCTGAGCGCCCAGCCGTTCTCGTCTGCGCGGCCGGTGCGTCCGATGCGGTGGATGTGCACCTCGGGATCGGGCGTGATGTCCACGTTGATCACCGCTTCGAGCTGTGCGATGTCCAGACCGCGCGCCGCGACATCGGTTGCGACCAACACCGAGATGCTGCGATTGGCAAATTGAATCAACACCTGGTCGCGCTCGCGCTGCTCGAGATCGCCATTCAGCGTCAGCGCCTTGATGCCTTGCGCATGCAGTGCTTCGAGCAAGGAGCGGCATTGCTGTTTGGTGTTGCAAAAGGCCAGCGTGTTCACCGGGCGGTAATGCTTGAGCAGGGTACCCACGGCCTGCAATCGATCTTCGTTGCTCACTTTGTAGAAGCGCTGGCGTATCTTGCTTTCCTCGTGTTGCTCGGTGAGCGTTACCTGCTGCGGATCACGCATGAACTGGCGTGCCAGTTTCGCGATGCCATCGGGATAGGTCGCCGAGAACAGCAGCGTCTGGCGCTGCGCCGGACAACGTTTCGCGATAAACGCGATGTCATCGACAAAACCCATGTCCAGCATGCGATCCGCTTCGTCGAGCACCAGCATGTTGAGCGCTTCCAGATTCAGCGTGCCGCGCTCCATGTGATCCATGATGCGCCCCGGCGTGCCGACCACGATGTGCGCGCCGTGCTCCAGGCTGCTGGTCTGCGTGCGAATGATGCTGCCGCCGCACAGCGTAAGAATTTTTATGTTGTCCGCGGAGCGGGCCAGTCGGCGTATCTCTTGTGTCACCTGATCGGCCAGCTCGCGCGTGGGGCACAATACCATCGCCTGTACCGCAAAGCGGCGCGGGTTGAGATTGGTCAGCAGCGGCAACCCGAACGCCGCCGTCTTGCCGCTGCCGGTCTTCGCTTGCGCGATCAAGTCGTGGCCTGCGAGCGCGATCGGCAAACTGGCCGCCTGGATCGGCGTCATCGTCAGATAGCCGAGCTGCTGCAAGGTCTCCTTCATGCCGGGCGACAGTGGCAGCTCGTTGAAGGAGCGGCCTGAAATTCGGGCTGCGGGCGGGGATGAGGGACGGGTGATATCGGTCATACGTAATTCCTGTTTAATTTGAAATATTCAGGGATATTGTAGGAGCGGGCCATGCCCGCGAACAGTCGCATCGCGGGCAT
>JANXXH010000112.1 GCA_025350705.1 Gallionella sp. | reverse complement strand
TGTCGGGCGCACCATTTCAGACTTAAGGCCATGTGACTTATGGCCATCCCAATGCCCAGAAAAATTCAGGAGATCGTCAGCATTGGGCTCAGGCAGCATCCACAATCTGGAAGCGAACCAGAATAGTTATTTACTGTATGGATTGCTTCACTGTTTGCGACAGTATCCAGAGGGATGGGTTTGCCTGTAGCTATCGAGTTTTTCGGCGGCTTGTTTCAGTTCTACTTCCGTGAGCGGCTCATAACCCCTTCCATATTTCCAGCCATAGCCCCAGCGATACCACGTTGGGAATACCGGACTGCCGCCAACCCGGACACCATCGTACATCGTTGTGGCGAGCGCGTTGTTTCCGCTGCGATCGAGCACACATGCTTGCAGCGCATTGTCGGCTGCCATGCGCTCTTCTTCAGTACCGCCGCGCCAATACGCGATGTCGTGATTGAAACAACAGTCGCACCAAAGCGTCCGGTGATTCAGTGTGCCATCCGGGAAAAGGCTGCATCCATCGCTGCTGAATTCATTGATATCTGATGCAGTTGCGCTTCCACTGACCAAGAGTATGCATGCAAGAACTTTCACCAAGAAAAATTTGTTCATATTGTTTCTATATATACAGGTAACCATGAAGTCTAATGGTATTAAATAGTCTGTCACACTACTATGCGATTTGGCAAAATATCTCGACGGCCAAGCGCCCATGTTTACAAATGAAGTGTTATATGTTTCATGACACTGTTCGCCTCGACAAGAGGTGAAAAATCCCGATACATTGCGTTGGAACAAGTTTCATCGCTTCAACTTGAACTGCTCAATCATTGCGGATGCCGCGCTTATCAGGGTTATCTGTTCAGCAAGCCTGTACCGGTTAAGGAATTCGAGAAACTGCTTGCGCAATACGCCTGATCTTATGCAAGGCAACTATGGAGACGGCACGGTTCAATCGCCGGATTCCCGAGTTGTATCGGGGCAGAATTAGGTAGATAATAAAACCAGATGTTTCGCTCGCTGGTTTGTTCAGGATTCAAACCTGCCTGCTGCAGAATGTCATGCAAGGTTTCAGCGGGTGGAGCGGGCGGGTTCGTTTTGTTTTTCGGAGTGTATGATGTCAGCCAGCAAGATTTGCGTCGTGGTCGTGTCGGGTTCTCTTGAGCGTTTGCAGATGGCGGCGATGGTTGCATCGGTCGGTGCCGTGAGCGGGCATGAGGTGGTGGTATTCCTTTCGATGAATGCCTTGCCCTACTTTGTCAAAGGCGATACTTCGAAGGCGCCGCATGAAGGCGATATGGGCAGGTTGATGGCGAGTAAAAAAGTGCCCGAGTTCAAGACCCTGTTCGAGCAGGCGGTTGAACTCGGCGATGCCAAAATATTTCCTTGTTCGATGGCCATGGATGTGCTCGGCATCGAACAGGATGGACTTGAAAACTATCTGGGCAAGGCGACCGGACTGACCAAGTTCCTTCATGATGCACAGGATGGGCAAGTCTGGACTTTTTGATAGGCGGAGAATATCGAGATGGCTGAGAAAATAATTGTTGATGGACGCGGGAGCTTTTGTCCCGGGCCTTTGATGGAATTGATCGTGGCATTAAAATCGTCACAGGTCGGCGATGTGCTGGAAGTGTTGTCTACCGACAAAGGCTCGGCGAATGACATTCCCGAGTGGCTCAACAAGGTTGGTCACGAATACATTTCTACGACCGAAGCTGAGGGAGTGTGGCGTATCACGTTGCGCAAGAAAAAGTAGGTGGCATTAATGATAACTAGGGAGTGTAGCGATAACGCAGTTTAACGATAACTGGCAGGGAGGATATTATGAAAAAGATATTGATAGTCGGCGGCGGCATGGGCGGCACGATACTGGCGAACAACCTGGCCAGGCGATTAACCAATGAACTCAAGTCCGGCAAGGTTCGCATCACGATGCTGTCGGCCTCCGAAAAACACATGTACCAGCCCGGCCTGCTCTACCTGGCAGTGGGCAAGATCACTCCCGATGAGCTTTACCGCGATCAGGCCAGCCTGCTAGAGCCGGGCATTGAGTTTTTTGTTGATCCGGTCGAAGAATTCAAGCTTGACAACAATCAGGTGAAAACCAAGAGCGGCAAGACTTTTGATTACGACTACATGGCGATCGCCACCGGTTCGCGCATGTTCCCGGAAGGCATCCCCGGCATGGTCGAGGGTGCAGAGACTTTCTACACCGAAGACACTGCGCTGAAGATGTTCAAGCGCCTGCAATCGTTCGAGGGCGGAAAAGTGGTCATCACCGTCGGCGTGCCGCACAAGTGCCCGATGGCGCCGCTGGAGATCACCTTCATGCTGCATGATTATTTCAAGGATCGCGGTCTGTCCGACAAGGTGCAACTGCATTACACCTACCCGATCGGGCGCGTGCACAGCCTGGAGAACGTCGCCAAATGGGCCGCGCCGGAAATGGACAAGCTGGGCATCAAGTACGACACCTTCTTCAACATCAAGGAAGTGGACGCCAAGAACAAGGTGTTGAAGAGCGAAGAAGGAACTGAAATAAAATATGACCTGCTCATCACCATCCCCACCCACAAGGGCATGGAAGTAGTCGAGAAAAACGGCCTCGGCCAGAACGGCTGGATACCGACCAATCGCACCAAGCTGAACATGGAAGGCCGCGACAACGTATTCATCCTCGGCGATACCACCAACATCCCGATCAGCAAGGCCGGTTCCACCGCGCACTTCGAAGCTGACGCGTTGGGCGAAAATCTTGCAGCGATCGTCAAGATGGGTATGCCGGTGCGCGAATACGACGGCAAGGTATTCTGCTTCATCGAGTGCGGTAAGGATCGTGCAACCTATGCGATGTTCGACTACAAGAATCCGCCCGATCCCAAGGCGCCGACCAAGGCGGTGCACTGGTTCAAGATGGCCTACAACAAGCTCTACTGGATATCCGCGCGCGGACTCCTGTAACGTGGAGGTGTGACATGAAAACAGAAACCGTGAAAACACAGATCAGCGATGAAAAGGCCGTCATGGATTATGAACTCGAGCGTGTGATTGCGGCGGCACGTGATTCGCTGACCGATGAAATGGTCGGACGCCTTGCCGGTTCCGCCGCCGAGGCGCTCGACCTGATCGACAAGGCAGGTCGTGCCGGGCTGAGCAAGGCGATTCCGGCGCTGGCCGAAATGGTCAACAACGGCGATCTCGAACGACTCGCGCAACTCGCCCGCGTTTACCATGCGGCACAGGATGCACTCACCGATGAAATGATCGGTCGTCTCGCGGAAACATTCGGCGAAGGAATGTTCCTGCTTGACCGGGTCAACCGTAGCGGCATCTGGCGTCTGGTGGAAGTGATCGAGCGTCTCGAATCCACCGGGGCGCTGGAGCGCATTGCCAAAAGTTTGCCGCAATTGCTGGAGCGCCTCGACATGGTAGCCGGATTGCTGACTTGTCTGGAAGACGCCGCGAGCAAGACCAAGGCTCAACCGGCGGCAGGCGGCATCGGCAGCTTGTGGCACATCATGACGGACGAGAAATCGGTGCGTTCGCTACAGTTCCTGCTGACCATGAGCGAACAATTGCAGGAGCATTGCGCCAAACCCAAGTGATACTGAAGGCTGGCTCATTGAAGTTTTGGTCAAAGTAAAAACGGCAGGGTGACCCTGCCGTTTTTTTGTGCTGAGCTATGATCCGCCGCTCACCCGTTCGATGCCGGCCAGATCGTGTGCAGAGAACACATTGGTAAAACCAGCCTGCTGCAACAGCGCCCGCACCTGTGCCGCCTGGTCGTAGCCGTGCTCGAATATCAGCCAGCCATTCGCATTGAGATGATCTTTTGCCTGCGTGATGATGCGACGTATATCGTCCAGCCCGTCCGAGCCGGAAGCCAGGGCAGTGCGCGGCTCGAAGCGCACATCGCCTTGCGCCAGATGCACATCATCAGCGGCGATGTAGGGTGGGTTGGAAACGATGATATCGAATCGCTCGCCTTGCAATGCGGCGAACCAATCGCTGCGCAACAAACGCACATTGCCGAGCTTGAGTTGCTGCATGTTGTGCTGAGCTATTTTCAGCGCAGCGTCAGAAGTATCCACGGCTACAACTTCGATGTCGGGACATGCATGGGCGATGCTTAACGCGATTGCGCCGCTGCCGGTTCCCAAATCCAGTACACGGAATTTACTCCCTCTCCCGCTGGGGGAGGGTTGGGGAGAGCGCAGCGAGGGGTCGGGGTGCAGGATACATTGCAATGCCAGCTCGACCAGCAATTCTGTTTCAGGCCGAGGGATCAGTGTCGCGGGCGTAACCTTGAAAGTCAGCCCGTAAAATTCGCGCTCGCCTAACAAATAGGCAATCGGTTCGCCACCCAGACGGCGTTCAAACAGATCGGCAAATCGAGTTTGTTGCTCGTCGCTGAGCAGTTGTTCCGGATGGGTGAGCAGGTAAGCGCGATTCACTTGCAGCATGGCTTGCAACAGGCATTGCACTTCGATGCGTGCGCTGCCGGGATCGAGGTTCAGCACAGCTTCAAGCTGCTTGTTATGGTGTTGCAGTATCGCCTGGACGCTAGTGGAGGACATCTTCCGCCATTGCGGCAAGTTGCTCGGCCTGATGCTCGGCCATCAGCGCGTTGCTCAGCTCATCTATGTCGCCATCCATGATCGCATCCATTTTGTACAGCGTGAGATTGATGCGGTGATCGGTGACGCGGCCCTGCGGATAGTTGTAGGTGCGGATGCGCTCGGAGCGGTCGCCGCTGCCCACCAGACTTTTGCGCGTCGCTGCGGTCTTTGCGTTTTGCTCGCGCACTTGTGCGTCTTTGATACGAGCTGCCAATACGCGCATCGCCTGCGCCTTGTTCTGGTGCTGCGAGCGGCCGTCCTGGCACTCAACCACGACGCCGGTCGGCAGATGGGTGATGCGCACTGCCGAATCGGTCTTGTTGATGTGCTGGCCGCCCGCACCGCTTGCGCGGAACGTGTCGATGCGCAGATCGGCGGAATTCAGCACCACGTCATTGACTTCGTCCACTTCCGGCATGATCGCGACGGTGCATGCCGAGGTGTGCACACGCCCTTGAGTTTCAGTTTCAGGCACGCGCTGCACGCGATGCGCACCGGACTCGAATTTCAACACCGAGTACGCGCCCTGGCCTGCGATGCGCGCGATGATCTCCTTGTAGCCGCCCATCTCGCCGGGACTTTCAGATATCACTTCCACTTGCCAGCGCTTGCGCTCGGCAAAACGCGAGTACATGCGGAACAGATCTCCGGAAAAGATCGCGGCCTCGTCACCGCCGGTTCCGGCACGTATCTCGAGGAACACGCTGC
Source organism: Gallionella sp. (assembly GCA_025350705.1). Taxonomy (GTDB): domain Bacteria; phylum Pseudomonadota; class Gammaproteobacteria; order Burkholderiales; family Gallionellaceae; genus Gallionella. The sequence continues at coordinate 13,254 of JANXXH010000112.1, read as the reverse complement.
GCTCGTCGTTGGGGTCTTTGGGCAATAACTGTTTTTGTAACTCACCGTCGAGTTGTGTCAAGCGCGCCTCGCCTTGTTTGATCTCGGCGTCGGCAAACTCTTTCATCCCAGGATCGCGTAATTGGGATTCGCCCGCCATCTCCTGCGCGGCTCCGATGTCGGCCAGGCAGCTTTGATAGGCGTGATACAGCTCCACAACCGGTTCCAGTTCGGCACGCTCGCGGTTCAGCTTGCGGAACGTATCCATACTTTTGGTGGCTTCTTCGGTACTCAGCAGTTGATTGACTTCGAGCAGACGCTCGCTCAACTGAGCGAGTTTGGCGGCGATACTAGGATTCATTCGGCTGACGTTTACTCTTCGGAGTTGAGGTGATACAGGCGATGGATCACTTCAAGGAAAGCCTCGCGGTCACCGCTTTGCACTTGATTCAGCGCGTGGGTGGGTGCATGCAAAAATTTGTTGGTCAGGCCGCTGCTCATGGCTTCCAGAACTTTTTCAGGCGCTTCGCCTTTGGCCAGCAAGCGCAAGGCTTTTTCGAGTTCGTGACGGCGGTTGCGCTCGGCATGGTCGCGCAGTGCGCGTATCGTCGGTACCGCTTCGCGAGATTCCATCCAGTGGAGAAAATCGGACACGCTGGAATCGATGATGACTTCGGCTTCCTTGACTGCACCCTGGCGTGCGTCGAGCCCGTCCTTCACTACTTCGGCAATATCGTCTACCGAGTAAAGGAACACATCATTCAGTTCGGCGACTTCCGCCTCCACATCGCGCGGCACGGCCAGATCCACGATGAACAGCGGGCGATGTTTGCGCGCCTTGAGCGCACGTTCCACCATGCCCTTGCCCAGGATAGGCAGCTGGCTGGCGGTACAGGTGACGATGATGTCATGCAGCGCCAATTGTTCCGGCAAGTCGGTCAGCGTGATCGCGGTGCCGTTGATGCGCCGCGCCAATGTCTGCGCGCGTTCCAGCGTGCGGTTGGCGACAGTGATATGTTTGGGAGAGCGAGCTGCGAAATGCACTGCGTTGAGTTCGATCATCTCGCCCGCGCCGATGAACAACACGCGCTGCTCGGAGATGCTCGGGAAAATGCGCTCGGCCAGCCTGACCGCAGCGGCAGCCATAGAGACCAGATTCGCGCCGATCTCGGTCTGGGTGCGCACGTCCTTCGCTACCGAGAAAGTGCGCTGAAATAATTTGTGCAACAGGAAACCCAGCGTGCCCGCCTGTTCGGCCAGACGCACCGCCTGCTTCATTTGCCCGAGTATCTGCGGCTCGCCCAATACCATCGAATCCAGGCCGCTCGCCACGCGGAACGAATGCTTGATCGCCTGCTCGCGCGGCAGCGTGTAGAGATAAGGCTCGATGTCCTTGCGGGACATCTGATGATATTGCGCCAGCCAGTCGATGGCGTGGTCGGGCTGCGCGACATTGCAATACAACTCCATGCGGTTGCAGGTGGACAGGATGGCTGCCTCTTTTGCCGCGCCGTTCTCCACCAAGTCGCGCAGGGCGTTCTCCATCCCGTCTGCATTGAACGCGACCTGCTCGCGCACGGCAAGCGGCGCGGTCTGATGGTTGATACCGAAGGTGAATAGCTGCATCTTTGGCGTTTGTCGAACAGTGAGTTCTAGTTGGCAAAGATTATAGCCGGAACGGCTGTTTAATGCCATCCGGCCAGAATCAGGCGCGGGTATCCTTCGAGCCTTGATGATGCATTCGGGCTAGAATGCGCGGCTGTAAAACATCCGATCAAAACGATATCTCACATGGCCATCAAAGCAACCGTTTTCAAAGCCGCACTCCAGGTCGCCGACATGGATAGACACTATTACGCCGATCATGCGCTGACGCTGGCGCGGCATCCATCTGAAACAGACGAACGCATGATGGTGCGCTTGCTCGCCTTTGCGCTATACGCGGACGAAGCGCTGATCTTCGCCAAGGGTTTGAGCAGCGATGAGGAGCCCGACCTATGGCATAAAGACCTCACCGGCGCGATCGAGCGCTGGATAGAAGTCGGGCTGCCCGATGAGCGCGTGCTCCGCAAAGCAAGCGGACGCTCCAATCAGGTCGTGGTCGTCAGTTACGGCCGCGCCGCCGACATCTGGTGGAATGAGAATCGCGATAAACTTCAGCGCTTGAATAATCTCACCGTGTTCAACCTGGCCGGCGAAACCACGCTGGCGCTGGCCGCGCTGGCCAGCCGCACGATGCAACTGCAATGCACGATACAGGAAGGCCACATCATGATGACCAGCGATGCGGGAATGATAGAGGTCGAGCCGAAAGTGTTGCAGGGAAGTTTCCGTTCGGCTCAATAGTTTCTGGGACCATCAATTTCTGGCAAACGAAAGCTGGAATTTTTCCACTCCGTTGATCCTGGACAGCTCCCGTGAAATAGTAGGGATCGAATAGCTGGTATCGTTGCGCAGCGCAAAGGCCGAGAATTGCCATACCTGTCCTGCTTCGCTGGTGCTGATCAGCAACGAGCCCGAGGCGATCCTGTAGCCGTGTTCACTCATTGCCCCGGACACCAATTCTTCGCTCGGCTCGAAGCCCTTTCGGAAGTTCAGTACGACAGCGATCGCGAGCCGGGAAGGTAGCCAGGATTCAATTTTTGAAACCCACATCATCACGCTGGCCGACAGGACGGACAACATGATGGCGGAAATGTAGAAGCCGATGCCGACCAGTATGCCGATCGCCGATGCAGCCCAGATGGAAGCAGCCGTGGTCAGGCCGCTGATGGTGAATCCTTCTTTGATGATCACACCGGCGCACAGAAAGCCGACACCCGTGACGATGCCCTGAATGACTCGCGTCACGTCCGGATAGACCGTTACATGGATATGTCCGCCGAACCACAGCTCGGGATAGCCGACGATCACGGTTAGCGCCGCAGAGGCCAGGCACACCAAGCCATAGGTGCGCATGCCTGCTGCGCGGCCATGGTATGAACGCTCGTAGCCGACCAGCAGGCCCAGCAGCAATGCACCGACCAGGTTGAAGAAGACGATGAAGTTTGCTTCGACGATTGGCGCAGACCAATATGCTGCCAAGGATTCATATATAGCCAAAGTCATTGAGATGCTCCCGTGAGTAGACAGCCCAAGAGTATCAATGTTGCCGGCACAACGCAAAACTTTAAGCCAATCAGGGTGGGCACAGTTTTATCCTTCCCACGCGGACGAACAGCGCGGGCAGAAAGACGTGCCCACCCGATGCACTTCGCGCTCTTTCGCCATCACGGCGATTCAGGCGTCAACTGTGCCAGTCCACCAATGCTGCTTTGGCAGGCCATGTTCCAGGAATATACGCTTCGCGGTTTGCAGTTGTGCCGCTGTGCCAGCCGCGTAGACATCGAAGCGATGCAGATCAGGATAATCGTTTGCAATATTGGCGATCGTGGCTTTCACATCCGTCGCTGGTGCGTGAGGAACGTAATTAAAATTGTCCAGCGCATCGGCCCAGGCGCGGCACAGGTTGTTCTGGTAATGCCCCGCCTCGTCGGCCAGCCAGTGCAAGTCGATGGACTCGGCCAGATCAAGCGACATCGCATGCTGGATCAAACTTTTGATCGGCGCGAAACCGATGCCGAACGCGACGAAGATGATCGGGCGCGTGGAGGCGTCTTCCAGCACGAATTCGCCGTAGGGGCCTTCCAGCTCAACGCTGTCATTCACCTTCAATCCATCGAGTAGTAGTTGCGAAAAAGCATCATCTGCGTTGCGCATGATCTGGATCTCGATATGCCGCTCTTCGCAGGGACAAGATGCGATAGGGTAAAGTCCGCTCATCCCCCGCGCCGATAACCGGATCGACTGCCCCGCAAGAAAACGCAGGCGCTGGCTGCGAGGTGCCATCAAATGCAGGGCTGCTACCCGCGGATTGAACACTTCAACCGACTTGGCCTTGGCAACCAGATGCTGCTCCTGAATATCTTTTGCACCCGCCACATTAGCTTCGATCACCACATCGTTCACTGCCGCACATGAGCACAACAGGACCACGCCGGCATCTTTTTCCACCTGGCTCAACACATAGTCGTGTGCGCGGACTTTCCTGACCTCGCCCGATATCAGGCGCGCGCGGCACTCGCCGCAATTGCCGTTGCTGCATCCGTAATCCAGCGACACGCCCGCCCGCAGCGCAGCCTCCAAAAGCGTATCGTTGCTCTCGACGATGAATTCGTGTCCGCTGGGTTTGATGGTGACGTGTGCCGACATGATTTTGAGTATCCTTTCTTGTGCGATCAACGCCTGAACTTTTGCGGCATCGGGTGGTATTTCGGCCAGGTGGCGCACGATGAACGCGCGCAACGTATGCAGTGCATGGCGAGTCTCATTGCTCTTATCTTCCTCGATCTCGTCGATCTTTTCATCCAGCCACGACAATACATTACTGTAATGCATCAACAATGCCTTAGTGGCGGCATACTCGTTGCCCAGCTCGAACAGCCGCGCCGCCAGCACCTCTTTATCCGGCAACGCGCGCTCGAACACGCGCTTGCCGAATGCCTTCTCCTTGATCTCGGTGATGCGCCGGAATTCAGCATCGTCGTCCCACTTCGCATCGGGAAAGGCGCGCAGCAACTCATTCAGCTCGACCATGCCATCGAAGGTATCCAGCTTGCCATTGCGTATCATCTCTTGCAGGGCATGGCGTGATATTTCAGCCAGCTTGGTGACGCGGGAGAGTGGAAGAAAGTGGCTCATGATGACATCTTAACGTTAGTGTGGAATTTGTGAAACTACGCCATGTACCCAGGGTTTTGTAGGAGCGGGCCATGCCCGCGAATGATAGAAAATCGCAGGCATGGCACGCTCCTACCATGATGCGGAAACTTTTCATCATCACGCGTGGCTTCTGCTAAAGTCCGTTCATGAGCAAATTAATTTTGGACCGCATCCTGCAATCGCAGGGCTTCGGCACTCGCAAATGGTGCGGCGAATTGATCGCCGCCGGCGAAGTGAGTATCGCAGGCACAACCGTCACCGACAGCCGCGCCGCCATCGAGACCAACGGCCTTGAATTCACGATCTTCGGCGAGGTTTGGACCTTCCGCGAACACATATACATCGCGTTGCACAAACCGGCTAACTTCGAGTGCTCAAGAAAATCCAGCCATCATCCCGGCGTGCACACCATACTGCCCGAGCAATTCACCCGACGCGATGTGCAGACTGTGGGCCGCCTCGATCACGACACCACCGGCCTGCTGCTGATGTCGGATGACGGGCCGTTCATCCACCAGCAATCTTCGCCCAAGCGGCACATCCCGAAAATCTATGTCGCCACCACGCATGACCCGGTCACGCCGGAACTGGTCGCCGAATTACTCGCAGGTGTGAAGCTCCACGATGAACACGCGACGCTCGCGGCAGTAACCTGCCGCATGGTGGATAGCCATCGGATCGAGATCGTGCTGGAACAGGGAAAATATCATCAGGTCAAACGCATGCTGGCAGCGGCGGGAAACCACTGCGTCGCATTGCATCGTTCGCAGATCGGCGGATTAAAACTCGATGTGTTGGGTCTGGCAGAAGGCGAATGGTGTTATCTCGACGAAGCTCAACTGGCAGTGCTGGCACCGGGCTGATACATACTCGTCTGAAAGCCATCTCTGTATTTTATGCGGTGAAGGTGAGCCGCCCAGAGTAAAATCTGCTTCCATCCAAAAAAACACCTATCAAATGTCCATTCAGTGGTTCCCCGGTCACATGACCTCCGCGCGTAGAAAAGCCGCCGAGGCGATGGAATTCATCGATGTCGTCATCGAGGTGCTGGATGCGCGCCTGCCGGAAGCGAGTTGCAACCCGATGATCAAGGAGCTGCGCGAGCATCGCCAGCGCCCCTGCCTGAAAATACTCAACAAGGCAGACCTCGCCGATCCTGTTGCAACTCAGGCATGGTTGAATTTTTACAACAAGCAGCCCGGCGTAAAAGCGGTGGCACTGAGTTGCAAGAATGCAGCCGATGCCGCCAAGGTGCCCAAGTTGTGCCAGCCTCTCGCACCGCATCGCGACAACACCCACAAGCCGCTGCGCCTGATGATCATGGGCATCCCCAACGTCGGCAAATCCACGCTGATGAACATGCTGCTCAAGCGCCGCGTCGCCCACGCCGGCGACGAACCCGCCATCACCAAATCGTTGCAGAGCCATAACATCAACGACCACATGACACTCACCGATTCGCCCGGCCTGTTGTGGCCTAAGATCGAAAACCCTGAAGATGGCCTCAAGCTCGCCACGATACATGCTATCGGGCGCAACGCCACCATAGACGAAGAAGTCGCCGAGTATCTCTCCGCCGCGTTGCTCGCGCGTTACCCCGGCCTGCTCGCCGCACGCTACGGCATTGTCGAGGAAGGGATGGATGGCATGGGTGTGGTCGAAGATATCGCAAAAAAACGCGGCTGCCTGCTCAAGGGGCGCGGCGGCGAACCCGATCTGGAAAAAGCGGCGATGATATTGCTGACGGAATACCGTAGCGGTAAACTGGGCCGTATCAGTCTGGAGACACCGGAAACACGCGACACGTGACGGAACTTTCCGGAGAGAAGTCAGCTTTTTTCAGGGTTGAAGTACGACGGATCAATTTTCGACAATACAGAAACCATCCCAACGAAGATTGTCTCTACTTAATGTATTGCTTCACTTCGCACGCATCTATCAACGTGATAAAGTCATATCCAGTGACCCAATCAACCCCGATCTTCAGAAAGGATTCATGAATGAAAAAAATTATTAGTTATCTTGCTGCCGTTTCCAGCATTTTGGTAAGCGTCAACCTGACGCACGCTGAAGGCGAGACAAGCGTTGAAAATCCCCACAGCCAACATCACGGGAACATGGGTAGAATGGTATTCAACAAACTGGATACCAACGGCGATGGCGTGATCTCCAGAAAAGAGTTCGATGCCTATAACTCCAAACATTTTAAGGAACTGGATATCAACAAGGACGGCAAGCTCACGCTGGAAGAACTTCAAGGTGGGCACCAACAAGTGATGGGGCATGGCGATGCCACGACGCATCTCGATCAGCGCTTCAATGCTGCCGACACCAACCATGACGGCGGATTGGATCGCGAAGAGGCAAAGAATATGCCGATGTTATCCCAGTATTTCGATGAGGTGGATGTCAACAAGGATGGCAAGGTGACGCGTCAGGAATACTTCGACGCGATGCCGTTGCTGCACGGTGCCAAGAAGATCGAAACGAGCGGAAAGACGAAATCCGATTCGATGTAGTTACATCCCCGCGTTGTCACGTAGCAGGTGACAAACGACAAGGCCAGCGTTAAGCTGGCCTTGTCGTTGCTGTGGTTCGTTGAACAGCTTCAAATATAAAAAGCATGACACATAAATAACAAAAGAGACCTGCATTGACTTCCATACATAGCGTATTGGCCGCTTTCGCCATCATCCTGATCGACCTCTTGGGCAGGGCGGGGCTGGACAAGGTGCTAGCATTGTCCGGCGGCCCTACCGTGGTCGCGCTGTGGGCGCAGCTTCAGTCGGTGGTGGAATTGGTCAGCGCCGTAACCCTGGCGGGGGTGTTGCAAGGGCTGACTGTGCTTATTGCCCAGGTAAACTCGCCGCGCGACGAGCGCGTCCTGCTGCGAGATGCACTCAAGCTAGGCTTGGGTACTTCACTCGCAGTCGCGCTGATCGTTGCGGTGGCCTCACCCAAACTTGCAGTTTGGCTCAGCCAGAGAAAAATCGAAACGGATCTATTCTTGCTCGCCGCATTCGCCGGGTGCATCACCGTCGTCCCCGCAACGGTCAACGCTTATTGGCTGGGCAAGCACTTGCAGCAACGCATGTTGGGGTTGGCGCTGCTGACCAGCACGGTGTGGCTGGTGGTGGCGGCATGCGCATGGTACGGGCTGCATTTGCGGGGATTGATCCGGATGCAAAGCCTTGCGCTGATCATCATTGCCCTCGTGATCGGGCGTTACCTGTATCGGTTGTCGCGGACCCGCAACAACAGGGAAAATCAGACGGAATATTTCCGCAAGCTGGTGAAGTTCGTGCCGGTCGGCCTGGCGATCGGCATCATGAGTCCGGTTTCGATGCTGCTGGTGCGGAGTTTGTTATCGGGCTCGCTCTCTTGGAGCGATGTGGGGTTCTTGCAAGCGTTATGGCGTTCTACGGAATGGGTGACTGCCACGGCGGCAGGCGTGTTGTCGCTGATCTTCCTGCCGCGATTCAGTGCCACTTATGGTTCACTGCGATTCAAAGATGAGCTGAAGCGCGCCGGTGTGATGGTGTTGATCCCGGCTGCATGTTTGCTGCTGCTGATCTTTATCAACCAGCGCGTCATGCTGTCGGCCTTGTACGATGCGCGCTTTATGGTGAGCGATGAAACGGCCGCGCTGATCATGCTGGGCAGCTGGATACGCATTGCATCGTGGGTTTTCCTGTTCGGTCTCTTTGCTGCTCACCGCACCGGCTTGATCATTGCGGGAGAAGTATTGTCGCTCCCGCTTTACGCATTGCTGTTGTGGTTGTTTGCCGACGGGATGACGCTGGAGCGGACAGCGCTGCTTTATTTTGTCAGTTATTTCGTTTATCTCGCCTTCAATGCTATCGCCTTGCGGTATGCATCGCGGTCTGCAAACAGCCGTGCAGTGCATAATCCATTGTGATTGGTTTGCCGGGAGGCAAAGGAGCGGCTTTATTTTGCCAAAGGGTTATAACCGAGCAACTCACACGCGCGGTGATAATCGGCGTTCGCCAGAAATCTTTTCCTTAAGTCAGGTTCAATCGGTCGCTTGGTCGGCATTTTGATCTTGTTCGATAAGCGCGGGTTGGCGATATCTCCGGTGATCGTCTTGTAAGCGAACCATTTTTTGATGAAGCCCGGATCGAATTTGAGTTGCAGGTGTTCGCAAAGTTTGCGCATTGCCAGATCCGGTTTGCGGAGAAAATCTTCATAGCGAACAAAGCCGGTTTCCACGCACAACTCGGCGAATTTCCGGTAGCCGACAAGATATTGATCGAGGCCGAACGCCCCGGATTGGAGCGGCTTTTGCATCGTGGCTAAATCTGCCAAGCTTTGCCACTGGGTAACGGGATCGCGCGTGGTCGATATGCGAATGATGTCGAAGCTCTCGGCCAGTTCCGTGAAAAGCAGCGGGCGATAGCCGGGTGTGGTGACATACGGAACGCCGGTGTAATCGAGATGTGCCCAGTCGCGCAGCACCAGGGTATCGCCGCGCGTTCTGCAGCGTTGCTCTATCAGCGCGATCGCATCGGCGTAATTTACGGTGCCTTGTTTCAGCAGTTCGGCAAGCTCGTCCGGGGTCAACAAACCGAACCATTCCTCCGCCTGCTTGAGCGGATTAAAAGTGTTCCAAACGCGGGGGTGAAGTTCGCTGAGCAACACGACACCTTCCATACATCCAAGGCATTTACATATGAGCGTGCTTCCGGAGCGCGCCATGTTATGCATCATTCTGAGCTTTTGCTTTTCCATCACACCAACCTTTTCAGCCTTTTTACTGCTGCGGAATCAACCCGCCGTTCAGCGCGGGCCATTGTTGTTCTATCGAGGTGCAAACTGGGGACGCATCTGTGTTGTCATCCGCACTTAAATCTGGCGCGAGAAGTGTACCCTTAAGTCAACGTAAGAATAAACTGATTTTAATAGGACTATCTTTCCATTGCAGCGGGATGATGCTGGAACGGGTCAAGCCGCCCTTTTATCCCGGCTTTACCGAGGCCGGCCCGTTGCACTCGCCGTGCAAAAAAGATTCACAACAAACAAAAATCGTATACACTTCTTAAAAGGCCAGAGTTGCACTGCAAGCTACCGGCAGGCTATTGCTCAGGGTTGGTTCTGTTCGTATTCAAGTGCGGGAAAATCGGCAACGGGGAGTGTGGTTCATGTCCAGGAAATATAAAGTTCTAGTCGTGGATGATTCAACGGCGATGCGCATGCTTATTAAGGCTTCTCTGCAGGATTCCGAATTCGATGTGGTGGCGGAGGCCGGGGATGGTGGGGAAGCGGTGCAATCATTCAAGGTTAGCGCCCCTGATCTGGTACTGCTGGATATCGTCATGCCGGTAATGGGCGGGGTGGAGGCGCTGGGGCAAATCATGGCTCAAGATAAAAACGCTGTGGTGATCATGGTCAGCTCCTTGGGCACAGAGGATGCGGTGCGGGAGGCGCTCAAGACGGGAGCGAAAAATTTTTTGCAAAAACCGGTAGAGCAAGAATCGCTGTTGAAAATTTTGCGCAATACAGTCGACCTGTTTATGGGGAGGTAACGTGGGGGCAAAATTCATTGGCCAGTTCCTTCTGGAAAAGGAATTGATCACACGGGAAGCTTTGCTTGCGGCGACTGAACAGCAGCTGCGAGTCAACCTGACATTGGGTGCGCTGGCTGTTGCCAAAGGCTTTCTTAGCGAAGCGCAGGCGGATGCCATCAATCTCGAGCAGCAGCGCAGCGATAAACGGTTCGGCGAAATCGCGATTGCGCGCAGTATGTTGAATTCGCAGCAACTCGATGAGCTGTTGCTTGCGCAAAAAGCACAGCGTGTCTTTCTGGGCGAAATCCTGATTCAGCAAGGGCACATCAGCCGCGAGAAATTCGAGGCCGAGCTTGTGCTGTTCAATCAAGAGCAGGAACGAAGCGCCGAACTGGTTAAAGTGAATTTGCATTCTTTGCCGCAATACGGTGTGATCGAGGATTTTCTCGACATGACGCTGAAAATCCTGTTACGTGTAGCCAAAGAACAAGTCAAAATCACCTCGGTCGGCTATACAGCGTTGCAGTGCGCCTACACTTTTGCGCAGCGGGTCAAAGGCGATCAGCAGTTCGATTATGTGCTGGCGCTGCCCGAAAACATGGTGCGCATCCTGTGCCAGAATTTTTTGCGCATCGACTGCGCGGTGGTGAACGAATTGGCACTGGACGCTATCGGCGAAGTGGTGAATATCATCTCGGGCAGCGGCTGCGCAAAACTCAGCGCGCGCGGAAAGGAAGCCACTTTGGACCCCCCGCGCGTGATCAGTGGTGCAGCACCGGCTAATGCCGTATGCATCGGGATGAGTTCAATCGAAGCGGATTTTGAAGTGCGTTTTTACTTCTGACGCATGGCGTGTTTGGCGATGCAGCGCGCGTCAAGAATCATGAAAAGCAATTTCAATTGATGTCTGGTGAAATGAACGACAAGGAGTTAAGTGATGGTAAAGTTCGCTCAAACGGTGCGTGCCCTATCGATTGCGACCGCATTTTTCGTGTTGGCCGGTTGCGATATCATCGAGAAGACATTCTCGCCCCCACCCCCGCCGCCGCCTCCGCCGCCACCCGTCGTCCCTCTCACCGTGGGCGGTTCGGTCTCCGGGCTTTCCGGTAGCGGGCTGATACTCCAACTCAACGGAGCGAATGACTTGGCGGTCATCGCCAATGGCAAATTCAATTTTACTCAAGTAGTAACCAAAGGCAGCACCTACTCCGTCACTGTAAAAGCCTCGCCTGCCGCTCCCATCAAGCAGACTTGTACGGTCAGCCAGGGAAGCGGCAACGTAACCGCATCAGTCAACAACGTTGCGGTCACCTGCACCACCAATAGTTACACGGTCGGAGGCACAATCTCCGGACTTTCCGGCAAAGGGCTAGTGCTCCAGCTCAATGGGGCAAACGACCTGGCGATCGCAAAAAACGGAAATTTTATTTTCCCTGATATCCGCCTGCCCGATGGCAGCGACTACAGCGTCGCCATCAAAACTGCACCGGCCAAGCAGAATTGCACGATCAAACCCATCAACGCCGCCTTTGACAGAGAAACTCTCAACATCGCCTCTGTCACCTGCTCCAAAAACAAAAAAGGACATCACAGATAATCAGGGATAGTTTTTGCCTACCAGGGTGAAAGGGCGGCGCGGCACATTTACTGAGCTGCCCGCAATCACTTTGAGGCGCATGCCTTGGGTTCAATGCGTGGTACCTCGTGCCGCGCGCCGCCGTGCATATCCTGCTCATAGATCGCCGCGCTGTACATCTTGTCGATATAGCTGACGACCGCCTCATATTGGTAACCGGCACGCGGGGTCAGGTACATCCCGGAAGAAATGCTATGGCTGCCGGTAAAAATCGAAGAATCTGAAAAGTTGAAATCGAGGTAACTGAGCTTGTTGGCGGGAAGGCCGACCTTCACCTTTGCGCTGCCCAACTCCACCGTACCTTGATATTTCGCATTGCACGCGTTGTCGACGTCATATATATGCAGTCGCGCCGAGCCGGAGCGCACGTCCGGTTTGAGGGTCAGGTTTTCCGGCTTGCTGTTGGAGTAGTCATGTATCGACGAACAGGCGCTTGCCAAGCCTGCGACAAGAACCAACAAAGCTGCTCTAAAAAATGTAATCAAGGTTGGCATTTCGCTGCACGAATCACTGGGTCAAATCTGGACAACCCATGTTCGCTCCGGTTACCCAAAGCTTGACGGACGTGAACGGCGCTTTCTGGGCTGACTGGACGTAAGACTCAATGCGCGTCGCGTTGCTGCCCGCAGGGTAGGCATCCACCACCATTTGATACCATCCCTCCGGCGGCGGGCCACCTACTGCAATTGAATTTTCGTCTTTCATTTGCAGTGTAAGCCGGGTACGGTTTTTACCGACGGTTACCTTGGGCGTATACACGAGTATCTGGACTCGTTTCATCCCGCCCTGCCACCAACTGGAGGTTAAGGTCTGCTTCAAGCATTCATGCGATTTCTTCTTGAACACATCCGTAACCTCTGCAATCGGCCGTTTGACCTCATAAGTTTCTTTCTCGGAAAGCATTCCCCCTTCTTTAGCGTTTTGAATCAAAATTTCCGGTGTCCCGGGGAAGGTGCCACAACCAGCAAGCAGTACTGCAAAGAAGGCAAAGACGATGATGTTTGGGCGGGTCATGCGAATTCCCCATTTTTGATTGTCATTTTGTTGGCCTTTGACAAGGTAAAAACCAAGAAGACAAATAATACCCGATAGAGCCGGACAGTAATGCGACTATTTTTATACTCAAAGCACGAGTGATTTGTTAAACAAGTATTTGGTATGCAACTCATACCGGAATGGATTAACGAACAGACACTTTATATAGTGGTGAGATCAGTAGTGTCCGGTTAAATTAATCATTTCCGCCACGGAACTCAATAACGGCGGGGTTTGTAACGAAAATATTTTGGTGCCGATTTGAAATCAGCTTATCCCCATCCAGGTTCAAGTACCTTCCAGAGATTAACTTCTTTG
>JANXXH010000049.1 GCA_025350705.1 Gallionella sp. | reverse complement strand
TGGCAGGCGCAGACGCCGCAGATGTTCCGCGCCGGATTGCTGGCGAAGGCGTTGCAGCAGAGCCAGAGAGTGACCGACGAGGCTGCGGCGATCGAGGCGATGGGCTTGCAACCCAAACTCGTATTGAGCGAGCCGACTAATTTCAAAGTGACCTATCCGCAGGATTTACTGCTGGCAGATATGCTGCTGGCCCAACAAGGGAAATGAATATGCGTATCGGTCAAGGTTACGACGTGCATCAACTGGTAGTTGGCCGCAAGCTCATCATCGGCGGCGTCGAGATATCCCACGAAAAAGGTTTGCTCGGCCATTCGGACGCGGACGTACTGTTGCATGCGATCTGCGATGCACTGCTCGGCGCCGCAGCGCTGGGCGACATCGGCAAACATTTTTCCGATGCCGATGCGAAGTACAAAAACATCGACAGCCGCATCCTGTTGCGCGAATCGCTGCATCTGGTGCGCGAGCAGGGTTATCGCGTCGGCAATGTGGATGCCACCATCATTGCGCAAGAACCGAAAATGTCGCCGCACATCTTGCAGATGGTGGAGAACATCGCTGCCGACCTGCGTATTGAGAAAAGCGCAGTCAATGTAAAGGCGACCACCACAGAAAAGCTGGGGCTTACCGGACGCGGCGAAGGCATCGCGGCGCAGGCGGTGGTGTTGCTGCTGGCAGATTGATGGAAATCTCAAAGAATCTACTGCGCGATTCGATACACCCCCAAGGAGTAGGCCGGTGGGTACCCGGCGGCAACGCCGCCACCCTTCCGCTCGCTGCGTTGCGCGGTGCTCGCTCCTCGCCTACCCTTTCGGTATGTCTCGTTCGCTGCGCTCCGTGCGCCTTGCTCTCAAAGCGGCGGCTGCGACACGTTACTGATAAAACGACCAGCCATTCGACTAGGCGAGCCAATTACGCTCGCCAAGTCGCTGGTTATGGCGAAGCCAGCCGATTGCGGGAGCAGCCGCCAGTTGCCCCTCCCGCACCGGATGCTGCGCAACACCGTGTCGAGGCAACCTCGCTACGATTCTTAGAGATTTCCTGATGCGAGTCCTTGCGTTAGATACCTCTACCGAATATTGCTCAGTCGCGTTGTGGCAGGATGGCGTGGTCATCGAGCGTTGCGAATTGGTTGGGCAAAAACATTCCGAGTTGCTGATAGCGATGCTGGACACGTTGCTCAAAGACGCAGGTATCAATATCAAGCAAGTCGATGGCATCGCGTTCGGCAAAGGGCCGGGTTCGTTCACCGGAGTGCGCATCGCTTGCGGTGCGACGCAGGGTCTGGCGCTTGGTGCGAATCTTCCGGTAGTGGGTGTGTGCACGCTGGAGGCGTTGGCCGAAGCATCAGGCAAGCCGCGCGTGATTACGGCACTTGATGCGCGCATGGGTGAGATCTATCACGCGGCGTACCAAAAACATAATGAGGTCTGGACGACAGTGAGCGAGCCGTGTCTGTGCAAACCGGAAGCTGCACCTTCAGTGTCTGGTGTAGATTGGTTCGGTGCGGGCAGCGGATTTGCTGCGCATGGCGCAGCGTTGCAGGCGAGATACGTTGGGCAGCTGCAGGGCGTGGATGGCGCTGGCGTGCCAAAGGCCGCAGCGATAGCCGCACTTGGCGCGGCGCAATTTGCACTCGGACGCGGTGTGGATGCGGCAGAAGCCTTGCCGCTGTATCTGCGCGACAAGGTGGCTTTAAAAACCAGCGAGAGAGCGAAGGGTTGATGCGTGCAATGACATTGGAAGATGTGGATGAAGTGTTGCGCATCGAACAGGCCGTGCAAGCCTATCCATGGACGCGCGGCAATTTCGTCGATGCGCTGAACCAAGGCTACATGTGTCGTGTGGAAGAAGCGGATGGTGAGATACGCGGCTATACGATATTGATGCCGGTGCTTGAAGAGGCTGAACTGCTGAATATCGGCGTGGCGGCGTGGCGGCAGCGCAAAGGTTTGGGGCGTGCGATGTTGCTGGATATGCTGGACGTGGCGTGTAAAAGAAATATGCTCAGGGTGTTCCTTGAAGTGCGTTCTTCCAATGTCGCCGCGCTAGCCTTATATCGTAGTGCAGGGTTCAGAGAGATAGGCTTGCGGCGCGATTACTATCAGAATGCGAATGGCAGCGAAGATGCCATCACGATGGCGTGTGACTTGGTGGGTGAGATAAATGGATAGAAACGAGGCAGTACTGCGTGAATTAAATCTGTATCCGCAGTGGGTGCGGCGGAATCCGCCTGCACATGTTGAGGAGCAGCAGCAAGTGGCTGTGATAGCGGAACACCCTGTGTCCGAAGCGCTTGCCAAGGTGCTTCCCGACGCTGCGGCACTTCGACCAGGCGCAGGACAGGCTGCGCTCGTAACTAAGGCCATAGCCGAAGGATCTGAAAGTTCGCCAGTTGTTTCCGTTCAGGCTTCGGCAGGTTCAGCCCGAGCGGAAACAGACAAGTTGCATGTCATCTTGCCTGAATCACAACTGGACAAGCTTGGTTGGCCCGAGCTCAAGCAAAAAGTGCGCGACTGCACAGCCTGCAAGCTGCGTGCCGGGTGCACGCAAACGGTGTTCGGCGTCGGCGACGAACGCGCCGACTGGCTTTTCGTCGGCGAAGGGCCGGGTGCGGACGAGGATGCGCTGGGCGAGCCGTTCGTTGGTCAGGCCGGCAAGCTGCTGGATAACATGCTGATGGCAATCAAGCTGAAGCGCGGCGAGAATGTGTATATCGCCAATATCGTCAAATGCCGCCCGCCCGGCAACCGCGCGCCAGAGGCGGATGAAATCGCCGCTTGCATGCCGTATCTGCAGCGCCAGATTGAACTGATACAGCCCAAGGTGATCGTGGCTCTGGGCAAGGTCGCTTCGAATGCATTGTTGGGCAAGGACGCGACTCTCGCCAGCCTGCGCGGTCAGTTGCATGACTATCACGGTACACCGCTGATCGTCACCTATCATCCTGCATATCTGCTGCGCACCCCTTCGGAAAAAGCCAAGGCATGGCAGGACTTATGTCTGGCAGTTAACACGATAGCGAGCTAGGGACGCGGCGTGCCTTGTCCCTGCGTTATGCTAGTATTTCTACCAGGCACCTTCGATGCGAATCAGGCCAAATAATGAAAAATCTGCTAGGTAGTAAAGCACGCCTGATTATTTTCATCGCGGTGGTGGTGGCTTTGCTATTTGCCGCGCTGATTTATAGCCTATATGGGCGAACCACGCCTAACATCAAGATCGGTGTGCTGCATTCGTTTACCGGCACGATGGCAGTAAGCGAAACGCCGCTGGTGGATGCGGTGAGGCTGGCGGTGGAAGAGGCCAACCAGTCTGGCGGGGTTGATGGCGCGCAGATAGAGATGATCGTTATTGATTGCCGTTCTGATGCCGCATATTGTGCCCAGCAGGCCGAGAAACTGATTACCCGGGATGGCGTGCAGGCCTTGTTCGGCTGCTGGACTTCCGCTTGCCGCAAGGCGGTGAAACCGGTGGTAGAGAAGCACCATCATCTGTTGTTCTATCCGGTGCAATACGAAGGTCTCGAGCAATCGCCGGACATCATCTATACCGGCGCAGTGCCCAATCAGCAGATCATCCCAATGGTGTCCTGGGCACTGCAGAAGCGCGGCAAGCGCGCATATCTGATCGGTTCGGATTACGTGTACCCGCGCACCGCGAATCAGATTATAAAAAAATTATTGCTGGCACAGGGCGGGCAACTGGTGGCGGAACGCTATGTGCCGCTGGGCGAACTGAGCCTTGATGCAATTGTTAACGACATTGCCAAGCAACATCCCGACTTCGTGGTGAATACGCTGAACGGCGACAGCAACCCATACTTTTTCCGTGCGCTGCAAAATGCAGACATCCGCGCAGAAGACATTCCGGTGTTCTCCACCAGCATCGCCGAGGCTGAACTGGCAGCGATGGGGCCTGAGCTGATGACGGGGCATTATGTCGCGTGGAATTATTTCCAGAGCATAGCGAGCGAGGAGAATCGCACCTTCATCGAGCATTTCCGCAATCGTTTTGGCCAACAGCGGCTGCTGGATGATCCGATGGAAGCGGCCTACATCAGTGTAATGTTGTGGGTGCATGCCATGCGCAGCGCTGGCACGCTGGACATGTCCTCCGTGAAAACCGTCCTGGCGCAGCAGACGCTTGCCGCGCCGGAAGGCATCGTGGCGGTGGACGCAGACACGCGGCATCTATGGAAACCGGTGCGCATCGGCAAAGCGCGAGCCGATGGGCAATTCGAGATCGTCTGGCAATCCGAGCGCAGCATTGCGCCTGCGCCGTTCCCGTTCTTCATTCCGCGTGCCGAACGTTCCGCGATGGCGGGAGTTGCGCGATGAAGATCTCCACGCGCCTGTTGTTGCTGTTCCTGCTGGTGGGCGTGCTGCCGCTGGCGCTGTTCAGCTATTTCAATTTGCAAGGGGATGAGGAGACGCTACGCAACGAGGCGCTGGGCAGGATGTCCGCCTTGGCCGACAAGAAAGCGATACAAGTCAAGAGCTATCTGGCGGAGCAGGTGAAGGATGTGCGTTTTCTGGCACGCAATCCCTGGGTGCAGGAGGCGATCGGTACCATGCCGAGAGAATATGCCTCAGGTCGGCTGAAGGCGGCGGGATATGCCAGGGAAGATGCACTCACCCGCCAGTATTTCGACGACTATGTGGAAGACGAGGGTATTTTATGACGTGTTCCTGATCACCCCGCAGGGCGAGGTCGTCTATAGCCAGAAGCATGAGGCCGACTTTGCCACCAAACTGCTGGACGGACCTTGGCATAGTTCGCAATTGGCGCAGGCGTTCCGTGACGCGCGCATGATGCTGGAACCGGTGATCTCTGGTTACGAGTATTACGCGCCCTCGTCGGCGCCTGCGTTGTTCATCGCAGCCCCGATCATGGTTGACGGCAAGTTCAAGGGAGTGTTCGCCGTGCAGTTGGGCAATGAACTTTTCTACAATGTGGCGACGGATTCGACCGGGCTGGGGCTGAGTGGCGAAGCCGCGTTCGCCCAGCGCGATGGGGATGGGTTAATTGTCACGACACCGCTCAAGCATCGCCCCGATGCCGCGCTCAAGCTTAGGCTTAACCGGCAGGAGAGTCAGCGAGTTCCAATGATGAAGGCACTTTCCGGTGAGGCGGGCGCGGGTATGACAGTGGATTACCGCGGCAGTCAGGAGGTTGCTGCGTGGCGCTACCTGCCGGAGCTGAATTGGGGAGTGGTGGTCAAGATGGACGGGGATGAAGTGTTCGCGTCCATCTACCAGCAACGGATTGTCATGCTAGGAACGGTGTTGGGATTGCTGCTGGTTACCGGTCTGGTTGCATATTTTGTTGGTCGCAAGATCAGCATACCGCTCCAAGATCTGTCGCGGATTGCGGACGAGGTAGCCAAGGGCAATCTGGACAAACGGGCGGACGAGTCCGCCACCAGCGAGATCGGCCTGTTAGCACGGGCATTCAACCGCATGACCGAAAAACTGCAAGCGTTGCATGGTTCCAAACCGCATCAAGGAGCGCACTGAAAAGCTCACACAGAGCATGGATGCGCTGCGTGTCGCGGCGGTGGCGTTCCATACACACGAGGGCATCTTGATCACCGATGCGCAAGCCAACATCCTGCGTGTCAACCGGGCGTTTCAGGAGATCACCGGATATGTTGCGGATGAGGTGATAGGAAAGAATCCGCGCATACTCAATTCGGGCCGGCAGGACAAGGCTTTTTTCACAGCGATGTGGGGGCAGTTGCTGGAGGAGGGTGCCTGGTCCGGCGAAATTTATGACCGTCGCAAGAACGGTGAGATTTATCCGAAATGGATGACCATCAGCGCGGTGAAGGACGCGCAGGGAAATGTCACTGAGTATGTCGCCATTTTCAGCGACATCACCGCGCGCAAGCAAGCCGAGGAAGAGATACGCAACCTGGCTTTCTATGACGCGCTCACCGGGCTGCCGAACCGGAGATTGCTGCGGGATCGATCCCAGCTGGCGCTGTCTATGTCGGCGCGCAACCATCTTTGCGGGGCATTGCTGTTCCTCGACATGGATAAATTCAAGACACTGAACGATACGCTGGGCCATGATTACGGTGACCTGTTGCTGGTCGAGGTGGCGCGGCGCATCAAGGCGTGCGTGCGCGAGGCGGATACCGTATCGCGCCTGGGCGGGGATGAGTTCGTGGTGCTGATCGAGGAAATCGGCGCCAACCTGCAAGATGCTTCGCAGAAGGCCGCGTCTATCGCCGAAAAGATACGCACCGTGCTGACCGATACTTATGTACTGAATGGACATGAGTATCACGGTTCAACCAGCATCGGGGTATGTATGTATCGTGGCAACAAGGAGTCGATGGATGTCCTGATGAAGCATGCGGACATGGCGATGTACCAGGCCAAGGACTCCGGCCGCAATGCGGTGCGTTTCTTCGACCCGGTGATGCAGCATGTTGTGGAAGCGCACCTGGAGCTTGAAACTGATTTGCGCAGCGCGCTGTTGAACCGGCAGATGCAACTGTATTACCAGATACAGGTTGATGGCGACCATCGCCCGATCGGGGCAGAGGCTTAATCCGCTGGATGCATCCCAGGCGCGGCATGGTTTCACCGGCACAATTCATCCCTATTGCGGAAGAGAGTTCGCTGATCCTGGACATCGGGTATTGGGTGATCGAGACCGCCTGCCAGCAGTTGGCGGAGTGGGAGCAACTTGAGCAGGCGCGCTATTTGATCCTGGCAATCAACGTTAGCGCGCATCAATTCCGGATGGCTGATTTCGTGGAGAGGCTGGAAGAGGCAATCACCCGCAATGGCATCGTCCCTAACCGCTTGAAGCTTGAACTGACCGAGAGCGTGGTGCTGGGAGACGTAGCTGATGTGGTAGGCAAGATGCACTCCCTGAAAGCATTGGGGGTGAGACTGTCGCTGGATGATTTCGGCACCGGATATTCTTCGTTGTCCTATCTGAAACAACTGCCAATCGACCAGGTCAAGATAGACCAGAGTTTTGTGCGGGACATCATCACAGATCCCAACACCGCCGTGATGGTGAAGACCATCATCGATATGGCGCATAACTTCCGCCTGAACGTGATTGCGGAAGGCGTGGAAACCGAAGCGCAATTAGCCATCCTCAAACAGCACGGCTGCATGGCCTACCAAGGCTATCTGTTCAGCAAGCCAGTTCCGGTAGAAGAGTTTAATACTATGCTCGGACGGATGTAGGAGGTGATCCCTTATATTTTTCCGGTATCCTGATCGTGCCCATGGCGTTTATATAGCGCGGCCATGATGCCAGCCAGCAGCAGTCCGAACACCAGGATAATGAGGTAGATGCTGAGTTCCAGTTTCTGCATCGCGGCATACAGTCCCAGCATCGCGAAGATGCTCAGGTTTTCGTTGAAGTTCTGCACTGCGATAGAACTGCCTGACCCCATCAGCAAGTGACCCCGATGTTGCAGCAGAGCATTCATCGGCACCACAAAATATCCACCCATCGCACCGATCACAACCAGCAGAACAGTTGCCAGTATGCTGTTGGTGACGGGGATCATCACCAGTACCATCAGACCCATCGCAATGCCGAACGGCAGCACTTTCACCGAATGTTCCAGCTTGACGAATCTTGCCGCCAGCACTGCTCCGATTGCGATGCCGACCGCTACCCAGGCAGTCAATGCCGCTGCGTGGGCCATGTTGTAATGGAGTGCGATCGCTGCCCAGCTGAGCACCAGCAAACGCAGTGTGGCGCCGGCACCCCAGAATAAAGTGGTGACCGCGAGCGAGACCTGTCCCAACGGATCTTTCCACAATAGTTTGAAGCAATGCCAGAATTCAGTGAGTAAAAAAATGGGATTGCGACTGAGCGGCTTGTGATCGATCATCACGCGCGGGATGTAAAGGTTGAACCAGGCAGCGACGATGTAAATCCCGGAAATGATGGCAATCGCCAATTCAGGGGGGGTATCGATGCCGGTATCGATGAAAGGCACGTCCCACCATTTCAGCATCGGCCCGGCGACTCTATCGCTTGTCAGTACACCACCGAGGACCGCACCCAAAATAATGGCAAGTACAGTCAGGCCTTCCATCCAGCTGTTCGCCAATACCAATTTGCTGGACGGCAGATATTCGGTGAGGATGCCATATTTGGCGGGTGAATAAGTTGCCGCACCCAAGCCAACCAGGCCGTATGCGAGCAACGGATGGACGCCGATCAGCATTGCGACACAACCGAAGATTTTGATATTGTTGCTGAGGAACATCACGCGTCCTTTGGGCAACGAGTCGGCGAATGCCCCGACGAAAGGTGCCAGCAGGATGTAGGAGAAGATAAAGCCCTGCTGCAATACAGGCGTGTGCCAAGCCGGCGAGCCTAAATCTTTAAGCAGGGCAATGGCGGCAAACAGCAGGGCATTGTCGGCGAGCGCGGAAAAGAACTGCGCCGCGAGAATGGTATAAAAACCGCGATTCATGTTCTTTCGGCGGAGACTAATGTGCTTAGCACGTTAAAGGCTGCAACGCTGTCTGGCCGTAGCCAAAAAAATTGCGCCGCGAGGATGATGTAAAAACCGGGATTCATTCAACAAAATTCATAGTTAACAGTTCGTTTTATAACACGAAAACATTCCCCCTGCTATCATTCGTGCCATTAACAACTTTGCGCTAACTGATTTTAATGCCACGCCCAATACAAGCCTACATCGATTTGAGTGCGCTGGAGCATAATCTCCAAGTGGCGCGCCGCACCACTTCCGCGCGACTCATGTCCGTCATCAAGGCGGATGGCTATGGGCATGGATTGATGCGTGCCGCTGAGGCGCTTGCCTCGACGGACGGTTTTGCCTTGCTCGACATTCAGGATGCGGTGCGCTTGCGCGAAGCAGGTTACCGCCAGACCATCCTGCTGCTGGAAGGTTGTTTCAGCACAGAAGACCTGGCCATAGTCGCCGAATATGATCTGACGTGCGTGATCCATAGTCCATGGCAGATCGCGATGTTGGATGCCTACCCGGGAAGTGGAAAGTTGGATGTCTGGCTCAAGGTCAACACCGGCATGAACCGCCTGGGTTTTACGCCGCAGCAAGTTGCGCAGACGATGGAACAATTGCACCGTCATCGAGCAGTGCGTGACATCACGCTGATGACACACTTTGCCAATGCCGACGAGGCACGCGGCATCGCCGAGCCGCTCGCGCTGTTCAACGATATCGCTGCACCTTATCGCGTGGCGCGCTCGCTGGCGAATTCTGCCGCGCTGCTGCGTTATCCTGCAACCCACGCCGACTGGGTGCGCCCCGGCATCATGCTGTATGGGGCAACGCCATTTGCCCATGGAAACGGTGGAGGTGTCAGCGCGCAACAACTCGGATTGAGACCCGCGATGACCCTGAGCAGCCGCATCATCGCCACGCAGAAATTACGTTCTGGTGACGAAGTCGGCTATGGCGCACAGTTCCGTGCCGAACACAATATGCGCATCGGCGTCGTCGCCTGCGGTTATGCCGACGGCTATCCGCGCCATGCGAAAAATGGTACGCCGATACTGCTGGATGGCCAGCGCACAAAAACACTAGGTCGCGTTTCGATGGACATGATGTATGTGGATTTGAGTGCCTTACCTCAAACAGAAGTCGGCAGCCGCGTCGTGCTGTGGGGAGAGGGCATGCCGATAGATGAAGTGGCGCACGCAGCCGGGACGGTCGGTTACGAATTGATGTGCGCGCTGGCACCGCGTGTGCCAATAAAATCATGAAGCCTAACTTTGAGGAGTTAACATGATCGATGAATCACATCCCGGCACCGGCGCAAATGAAACTGACGGTCATGATACGTTCGGCACCAAACATCTCGATAATTTTTTATCGCTTAATCTGGGCATAGGCGACGCCTTCCTGTTGCTGGAAACAACCGCATCGAATCTGCGTTATTACGTCAAGCTGATCGGTTTCTTAAACAAAGCTGGCATAGTCGTTTCTTATCCCGTAAAGCAAGAAACATTGCTGCCGATAGAAGACGGAACACGTTTTATCGTGCGTGGGTTTTCCGGCAGAAAAGCTTATGAGTTCGAAGCCGAAGTGCTGTCCGCTGCCAGGACTCCTTACCCGCATTTGCACCTCTCGTTTCCAAAGCTGATTGAGTTCACAGCGATGCGCAGTGCGTTGCGTATCCAGCCGAAGCTGTCGGGTTGGATCGAACTGAAGGACGCCACTGCCAATACGGTCAAGATACCGGCGGTTGTATTGGATATCAGCACTTCGGGTGCGCGTATTCAGGCCGTCACGAAATTTGGCAGGGTCGGCGATGAAATCAAGGTGGCATTTCATTTGCCCATCGACAATGAAGAGCAGGTCTTTTTAATATCGGCTGTGGTACGCAATTCATACAATGAATCTTCACAGGAAAATAAGGGCGGCGCTGAAATGGCTACGCACGGCGTAGAGTTCATCCAGCCCGAAGGAACTGTGCGTATGGCGTTGCAGGGATTCATATATAAATCTATGGCGGAAGTTTGAGGGTATGCCGATCGAAAGCGATTCGCGCACAGATGCAAAGTCGCCAAGAAAAGCAAAATGAACATCGGTTTTAAATTTTGCGCCTTTGCGCCATGCCGCGAGATTGTTTTAGAGTTGTAGGTTGGGTTTTATCCGACCTGCGCGCAATGAATTATTTTGGATGAGAAGGGGCAGCAATGTTAGCCATCATCGGCGGTAGTGGCGTATACAACATCGAGGGCCTGGCGAACACGCGCTGGGTCAAGGCGGAATCGTCGTTCGGCACGCCGTCGGACGAAGTATTGATCGGCGAACTCAACGGCCAGCCGATCGCGTTCCTGCCGCGCCACGGGCGCGGGCACAAGATACCGCCGTCGGAGATCAACTTCCGCGCCAACATCGACGCGCTCAAGCGCCTCGGCGTCACCGACATCGTCTCGGTCAGCGCGGTGGGTTCGCTGCATGAAAGCTTGGCACCTGGCACCTTCGTCATCGTCGACCAGTTCATCGACCGCACTTTCGCACGCGAGAAAAGTTTTTTCGGCAGCGGGCTGGTCGCGCATGTCTCGATGGCGCATCCGGTGTGCCATCGCCTCGGCGACCACCTGTATGCGGCGGCGAAGCAGATCGACATTCCGGTCGTGCGCGGCGGCACCTACCTGGTGATGGAAGGCCCGCAGTTCTCCAGCCTCGCCGAATCGGAACTGTACCGCTCGTGGAAGTGCGACGTGATCGGCATGACCAACATGCCCGAAGCCAAGCTCGCTCGCGAAGCCGAGATATGCTATGTCACCGTCGCGATGGTCACCGACTACGACTGCTGGCATCCCGATCACGACAACGTCACCGTGGATGCGATCGTGAAGGTGTTGCTGGCAAACGCAGACAAGGCGCGCGCTTTGGTAAAGAATGTCGCGCCGATGGTGAAGGCCGATGCAAAAGCCTGCGACTGCGGTTGCCGTAGCGCCTTGCAATACGCGATCATCACTGCGCCGGAAGCGCGCGATGCGAAGATGATTGAAAAGTTGTCCGCAGTGGCAGGGCGGATGCTTAAACTAGTTGATAGTCGCTAGACGTTAGTCACTAGTTAAAGCAAACCCAGGTGACGCATTACATTGACTAACGACTGCTGACTACCGACTAACGACTAACGACTGAATTCACCATGACAATAAAATCCAGTATCCGCACCGTCCCCCACTACCCGAAACAAGGTATCCAGTTCCGCGACATCACCACGCTGCTCAAGGATCCGGTCGGTTTTCGTGCCACGATAGATGAGCTGGCGGAGCGCTACAAGGACGTGAAACTCGACAAGATCGCCGGCATCGAAGCGCGCGGCTTTATCTTCGGCGCGGCGCTGGCTTATGCGCTGAACAAGGGTTTCATCCCGATCCGCAAGAAAGGCAAGCTGCCCGCCGAAGTCATCGGCCACGACTACGCACTCGAATACGGCACCGACCGCATCGAGATCCATACCGATGCGATCGCCAAAGGCGAAAGGATTTTGCTGGTGGACGACCTGATCGCGACCGGCGGTACAGCCGAAGCGGCCTGCAAGCTGATCGAGAAAATGGGCGGCAAGATCATCGAATGCTGCTTCATCATCGACCTGCCGGACATTGGCGGAAGGGCGCGGCTGGAAAAGCATGGGCATAAGGTGTTTGCGTTGTGCGAGTTTGAAGGCGATTAAACGTAATGGCTCTGCAAAATACAATTATCGTCGTCAACGAAGAGCCTTATTGTATTTGGGAGGTCGATTTAGAAAAAAGGAACTTGGAATTTATTGAAGGCATTGATGTTGATTATTTTGAATACCTGCTGAACTTACATTTGAACGCGGAGGATGAAAAAAGAGCATCAATAGCTCTCAGAACAACGTTGCATCATGCGGTAGAAACTTTCTTCTCTTTGCTCGGCGCATATATTCAGGCGCCTGATTGTGCGTACGCATGGGTGGCGAAATGCCATACAAAAGAACTTCGTTCTCTAATCAAAAAAGTTGTGGATGGGAATCAAAAAACTTTCACGAAGTTAAATATTGATAAAGTATCTCTGAATTCAGTGGCTGAATTGATTTTTTATGGATATATGCCGAATACGGAACGGGCGGATTCTACAAAAAAACTTTTTGCCAAATTTTGGGGGATGCTCGCTAACGAGTTTTTGGATGACAAGAATATTGATGAGTACAACAGTTTGAAGCATGGGTTCAGGGTGCGATCTGGTGGTTTCTCTATGTCGGTAGGAATAGAGCATGAATATGGTGTTCCACCACCAGAGGAAGAGATGAAGTCGCTTGGTGGTTCTGAGCACGGCACAAAGTTTATTCGACTAGAACCAATCGCGGGGATAAAGAACAATAGAAATTTAAGATCAAGAAAAGTATCTTTGAATTGGAGAGTGGAGCCTCTTGCAAAACTATTTTTGAAACGAAGCGCAATGACATTTGATGCCCGAATTTCGGCATCGAACAGTTACGCTTCCCCCTTATTTGCGGCAATCTCTCAAATTTTCCGCATTTCCCCGCACTTGAGCCCGAGCGCC
>JANXXH010000019.1 GCA_025350705.1 Gallionella sp. | reverse complement strand
ATACGCAGCTAGAGTCTTTGCTGGATCTGCAATGTTGTGGCTAGGATCGAACATTTCCGATAATTATCATTGAAGTTAAAATTGAATATTCAGGAATTCTCCACAGTCTTGCATAGCAAGTCTGTGACTAAGAACTTTGGTGCGCCCGAAGAGATAAATCTGGGCACTGGGAAGAGCGTATTTCAATTGCCTAGCCCATGCACCACTAATTTCAATGGCAGCTTTCGGGAAACCGCCATGTCTTCAATGTGCAGCCCATTCCGGACATTGGCCTTCACACTGCCTTGCTTCAGAAAGTCAGGTTCATGTCTGCTTGGATAACCACGTCCTTGTAATAACCGGTCGGGTCGGCGACCTTGACGCCTTTAACAAGGTCGTTGGGGCTCATGCCGAAGAGTGGGATATTCAGCGGGCAGGCGAGCATGGTGGCTCCTTCGGCAACGAGCATGACAAACAGATCCTCCACCAAAGGCAGGCCCATCTCATCCATCCGTTTCATCACCTCCTCGCCTTGTTCGGGTGAATCGGGCATGCAAGTGAGGTTGCCCACATGCCCACGGTGCACCGCGAGGATGCCGCGAGAACCGAAGAAGATGGTGACCTTGGAACCGTTGCGCAACAAAGAAAGAGCTGTCATCAGGGCGTTGAAGACTTGGCAGAGTTCATCGTGAAAACACATGATGGATACATTTTTGGACGGGGTCATGGCGGAACCTCTTTAAAGTATGGTCGACGTGAAATGATATCTGGATGGTACTCTACATGTGTCAAGACTGACCGCAACTGGGACATTTCAGCCATCTCGATAGTGCCCAGATTTATCTGTTCTGGCAAGCAAAGAAAAACGGCCTGTTGTTGAAATAAACAAGCTCATAGAAAGTTGTGGTGCGCCAGTTGTCTGCCGATACATTCAAAAATGGTTTTGACGACAAGCTCAACATCCGAAGCCATAAGATGGGAGTGCTTGTCTCTGAGACGGGAAATTAGCTCCGAGTGGCATGATGTGCCCATTTATAATGAGGTGGGTTTGAGCATAATTTGCACGACTCCGGCACTAAGGTTAAAACCGGGTTTTTGTTCCATGTCCGCCCTGGCTTCATCGCGCCTTTGTGCACTTTGTTTCACTGCCTTCGATTCAGCAGCAGCCGCTTCGATCAGCGCGGTCGCATGGATCTCGACCAGGAGGGCCGGATTCATGTAGCGCGACCACAAAGACAAACCCTCGCCCTCAAGATGCTCACGAGCTGGCGGCAATGAAACATTTTGCCATCCGGCAAAATCAGGCAACGGCAAGCGCAGCTTCCAGAGCGGGTTCACCATTTTGTGGTCATGGTTCGCCAGCGTGGAGATATACGCCTCGCCCGCCTGCAGCTCGCGCAGCTGGCGCGGTTCAATCCGGGCGCGGTGCATGTAGCGCAAGCTCGTGCCGCTTGACCCCTCCCCCGCACTGGATTCCGAAGTTCCGACCTCGTGCGATTCGAATTGCCCCAACAGCCTGACGGCGTATTGACTCGTCGCGTCGCCTTGCACGCGCAAAATAATCTTGGTGGCAATAGTGTCGTCCAGTTCGTCCGCGAAGCTTGATCCGACGGCATCGAGTTGGGCGCGCGATTGAAAGCCAAAACTGAGCGGCATGCCGGCGGAGCGGCACCGCGCAGAATACGGGCCAAACCCGATGTGGAAAAACGCGCCCCAATCGTCAAACAGTTGCGGGTACATTTTCAGGTTCTCGGTTCCGGAGAGCTGCCTTTTTCTGGCCTCGACGCCGAAGGTTTCGATGATCGCGATCGCCACATCCTTGGCAAAAGAAGTTAGCGGCAAATGAAGATAGATGGATTCATTTGCCGCAATCGCTTTGCTGATTTCGATGTCCGGCTGGTATGCATTGAGCCGGTCGGCGTAGGGCCCGTTTACAAAGATGAACAGGCGATTGAGCAAACCGGATACGTTCTTCAGCCGGTTCCCGATCGGCTGCGAAAACCAGCCTCTTGCCAGCTCAATATCCACCACATTCGCCCCCGCCTCAGCGGCGCGCCTCAACAGCTCATTGCCCGCAGTCTCGACGCTCAAGGCGACATACAGGTCGCGCAGGTTGGTGGCTTGCGGCAAGCAGCGCAGCAGGGGTACCACGCGCGCCAGCACGGCCCTTTGTTCGTCGCTGTAAAAGCTGGTCGAGGTGGTTTCTCCGATCAGCACCTTGCACAACCGATCAACCACATCGTGCGCCTCACCGGAAAAAAGATTCATCGTGTCCGATCCGGGCAACTCGGACGAAAAAAAATGCTGCGGCCGGTTTCCCATGGCCACGCACTTTTTGTAGATGTCGATATCGCCCTTGCCCTCGAAGTACACCCAACCGCAACCGGGCGAATGAACGGGCATCGCATTGATAAAGCCCAGGGTGGCCGATTCTGTCTTGCCGGCACCCGGTCCGCCGATGAACAACATGCCCAGGTTGAGAATCTCCGGCGTGATCACGGCCATCTCAACCGCCGTTGGCCGGTCTGGATTGCTGAGCTCCACAGCCTTCCCCAGCTTCCAACCCACGGCGGGGGCTTTGGAATTTTTCTTGCCCAGCAACAATAATGCCGCCGTCAATAATATCGGTAACAATACACCGGCAACCCAGGAGTGCAAAAAATACATCGCCGCAATCATATCCAGGGCGAACACTGCCAGCATTATCAACGCGATTATTTTCATGATTTCCAGAGTGGCTTGATGTGCATGACCTCGGCGGGCAAGCTGGTTTTTAAAATCCACTCACGGTGGAGCGCCATATGCTGCTCGTCAGTCGTTATTACTAAAAAACGCTGCACCACGT
>JANXXH010000001.1 GCA_025350705.1 Gallionella sp. | reverse complement strand
TTTCTGTTCACACTTCTTGTGTTCTCCAACATCTGGGGATATCTTAATCAAACCCTTTTGCGTTTCATCGCAAATGTGTTTCCCAACATCGAATTCATTAGGCCAGCTAAGGCGCGGCTCCATTGGCTTTTGCAAGCTATTGTTGGCTCGGCAGCGTTCGCGGTAGTTGTTTACTTTCTTGGCGTAGCATTCTCTTTCCTGACCAAGTTCCTATCAGGTATATTCAATATCGGGGCATAACATTTCGCTCAAGCAACTACTGAGGGACGGAGTCCAGAATACTCTGGATGACCGCGCTGAAAGAGCTCAGTGTTCAATCCGATGATTTCATATAGCTTGTATCTGCCGCTCTTCCCCTTCAAAGAAGTGTCTGCGAACTCCCGGCCGGCACGGGCCTGTTGCCGAACTTCATCGTAGGCTTGCCCGGAGACGAGCAATTGTGTCCCCAATTCCTTGTTGGCCTGCTCGATGCGACTGGCGAAGTTGACCGCATCTCCTATCACCGTCATCCTCCGTGCGTCTCTGGCGTGGAGTCCGAGCAGGTAAATGATGATAGGCAAGGAAATGATGCCCCTATACGTTTGCGGTACAGTCTGCGAATCAAAGGGACAGCATCAATATTTTTTCATCCCCGTTATAGCCTTTCAACTTGGCCATCAAGAAACGCAGGCCTGGTTGCTGGTTATCCCGCAAGTGTAAGAGGGGATATTGTTGCAAATGGAATATTTGAGTTTAAAATACTTTGCCCATAGTTGTGTTCGTTTGCAAATTACTCTTAAAGGAGAAATGCGATGACAAACAATCCTGTTGGCTGGTTTGAAATATATGTACAAGACATTGCCCGTGCAAAGCGGTTTTACGAATCTGTCTTCCAGGTAAAGTTGGAGAAGCTGAGTAGCCCGGGAATGGAGATGTGGAGTTTTCCGATGGCCATGGACCGCATGGGTGCCTCTGGAGCCTTGGTCAAGATGGAAGGTGTCCGTTCTGGAGGGAATAGCACTTTGGTTTACTTCAGTTGCGCGGATTGCGCTATCGAGGCGGGCCGTGTCGCGGCATCGGGCGGGAAGATCAAAAGCGAAAAAATGTCGATTGGCCAGTACGGTTTCATTGCACTGGTTTTTGACAGCGAGGGCAATATCATTGGCTTGCATTCGATGAAGTAGCAAAAAAATGTGGCCAGATCTTTCATTCACGCACTCAGCCTAACAATACGCGCAACACGGACGCGAGCCGCCTGTCATCTTGTGCATTAATCCGAATGGGAGCTAGTCATGCCGAAAGCAAACCGCGGTGGATGGAAGAGGTGTCGTCGTGGGCACAAATATCGTGGTGCAGAACCTTGTCCGGTTTGCTGGCCCGGCGGTGCAAGGAAGAAAGTCCGTGATGCTTGAGCGTCCGCAAAACCCGGGTTAGTTCGGAGCGGATTGTATTACTCTGCTTGTTGCTGAGACTGCATTCCATTCTTTGTCGCGCTTTGCCACTGGGAAATCTAATTTTGCCCGTACAATAACGGGCATGGCAATACAGAATCAGTCTCTTCCTAATGCATACTCACCCCCTGGCAAGAGGGATGTGGAGTTCATGCGCGCAGCACTCGACTTGGCTAAGCAGGCACAAGCCGCCGGCGAAGTGCCGGTGGGGGCGGTGGTCGTGCAGGATGGCGTGATCATTGGGCGCGGTTTCAATGCGCCGATCTCGCGCCACGACCCTTCGGCCCATGCCGAGATGATGGCGTTGCGCGATGCGGCGCGGCACATCGGCAATTATCGGCTGGTGGATTGCGAGTTGTTCGTCACGCTGGAGCCGTGTCTGATGTGTGCCGGGGCGATCATGCACGCGCGTATCGCGCGGGTGGTGTATGGGGCGAGCGATCCCAAGACCGGCGCATGCGGCAGTGTGTTGAACGCGTTTGCCGAACAGCGTTTGAACCATCACACTATAGTCAGTGGCGGGATGCTGGCGGAGGAGTGTGGTGCCATGCTCAGCGATTTTTTTGCGGTTCGGCGCATGCAACAGAAGACACAATGAACGATGAAAATAAATATCCAAATTGCTTCGCAGCAGCTAGAGTTATGTGATGATACTGGCCGGGTGCTGCATCGCTATGCAGTGTCCACCGCAAAAAACGGCGTGGGCGAGATGTTCGGCAGTTATTGCACGCCTCGCGGCTTGCACATCATACGTGCCAAGATCGGGGCAGGTCAGCCTGAAAACACTGTGTTTGTGCGCCGCCGCCCGACCGGAGAAATCTATACGCCGGAACTGGGGGCTCAGTTTCCCGAGCGTGACTGGATACTGACTCGTATATTGTGGCTGTCCGGTTGCGAAGTAGGCTTTAACCGGCTTGGAAAAAGCGATACCATGCGCCGCTACATCTATATCCACGGCACGCCGGATTCGGTGCAACTGGGCAAGCCCGGTTCGCACGGTTGTATCCGGATGAGTAACACCGACCTTATCGATTTGTTCGATTTGGTGCCGGCAGGTACAGCAGTCGAAATCATCGAGTGATTCTCAAAGGGGGATACAAGCATGAGTCATCCTTTTACCGTTAGCTTGGTTTGCTGGCATGACGGCAAGCCTTTACTAAAATCTATTCGCGAGGCGGTGTTTATTCGCGAGCAAGGCGTTCCAGCAGAGTTGGAATGGGACGGATTGGATGATAGCTGCCGTCATGCGCTGGCGCTGAGCCATCAAGGCGACGCCATCGGCTGCGGACGGATGCTTGCCAACGGACACATCGGGCGCATCGCAGTGTTGCCGCAGTGGCGCAAGCAAAAGGTCGGCACGGCGATCATGGAAGCGTTGCTAGCTTATGCCCGCACTCACGACTACAAGCGGGTGGATGTGGATGCGCAGATTCACGCAATGCCGTTCTATCGCAGTTTTGATTTCGTCGAGCAGGGCAAGGAATTTATGGATGCAGGGTTGCCACACATCAAGATGTTTTTGAAACTATAACGGATCAGGAATCAGGCCTGATGCAGCATGCTCAAGTTGTCGGCAGCGCATAAGGCAGCGGCAAAAATTGTAAAGCCACACCCTGCAACGACTTCAAATGTACCGCCTGCGTTTCCTGACTGACGATTTGTACCGATGCCAGTACGTCGTAACCACCTTTCGGAGCGGGCGCTGCGTTGACGATCATGCCGCTAGATTGGCCTTCCATATCTGCGCTGAATAACTCGTCGCCTGCTTGCGGCGTGTCGCTGCTATCCAGATGTGCCAAATACATTCGCCGTTTCAGTTTGCCGAGATACTGCGTGCGCGCCACGATCTCCTGCCCGGGATAACAACCTTTTTTGAAATTTACCCCGCCTATGAGTTCGAGGTTAACCATCTGCGCGACGAACTGTTCCTGGGTTTGCGGCAAGATGACAGGAATGCCGGAACGAATGTTGTACCAGTCCCAGCATGTGCTTCCGACAGCTAGCGCTTGCTGGCTGAGAACCGACCATAGTGCGGGTGCGTGTTGTGCGCTGGTATTGATCTGAAAGCGCGTTTCGCCGATTTTTATCACGCTGCCTTGAGCGTTGTTGACCATGCCAAGCGGTGCTTGAGGCACATCGCCGAATTGCGTGGCCAGAATGTCTCGCACATTTTTACCGGACAGCCCCAGCGTGATGATTTCATCGCTGGCATCGGTGATCTTCACCCGGGATCGCAGCACGTACATCGACAATTTCTTTCGTATAGTTTCGCACAACACTCGTGGAAGTTGCAGCAGGTAATCGTCGCCTTTTTGACAGATCAGCATGGTCGCCAGTACCCGTCCCTTTGCGGTGTTTAAACTGCTAAGTTGCGAACGGGCGCTGCTGACTTCGCGGATGTCGTTGCTCAGCAGGTTCTGCAGGAAAGATTGCGCGTCTTCACCGGAAACACGCAACGTGCCGAATTGGCCCAGGTCACATAGTATGGCTCTGTGTGCGGCAGTATCCAGTTCGGCAACGGGGTTGCCGAAGTGCCGCACTACGCCTGCATCGATAGTTGCACCGAGCTGAGTGAGGTAATCATGCCAGACTGGGGTCATGGTTTTTCTGTGTGGAGTGTTTAACGTTTGGGGAGCAGTGTTGTTCAACAGTTAGCCTGTGTCAACCTTAACCATGACGCGCTTGTGCTATTCCGCTAAACTTCGTGCCATGAGAGTCCTGTTTGCTTCTTTGCTTGCCCTGCTGCTTTCCGCCTGTGACGGCGGGCTGTGGAACAATCCTTATCCGTCGGCGGACGAGGGCAAGTCCATTTTTTATACCGCGTTCGATTTGCGTCCAAAACATCTCGATCCGGCGCAGGCATACAGCGAAGCCGAATATGAGTTTCTCGCGCAGATTTATGCACCGCCGCTGCAATACCATTACCTGAAGCGCCCCTATCAACTGGTGCCGCTGGCAGCAGCGCTAATGCCGAAGGTGCGTTATCTGGACAAGCATCACCGGCCATTGCCGGACACCACACCTGCGGGGAAGATCGCTTTCAGCATTTATGAAATCCATATCAAACCGGGAATGCGCTATCAGCCACATCCGGCGTTTACGGAATATAACCATTTTACAGAGCACGACCTGCGCGACATTCATGCACTGAGCGATTTTACGCGCAGTGGAACGCGTGTGGTCACTGCTGCGGATTATGCGTACCAGATCAAACGCCTCGTGCATCCGCAATTACATACGCCGATTTCTGGCGTGATGAGCGATTACATCGTCGGTCTGAAGGAATATGCGGCGACGTTGCAGCAGGCATTGAAAAAAAATCCTGATGCGTTTCTTGACCTGAGCAAATATCCATTGCCAGGCGTTCAGGTGGTGGATGACACCACTTACCGCATCGAGATCATCGGCAAGTACCCGCAGTTCGCTTACTGGCTGGCGATGCCGTTCTTCGCACCTATGCCGCCGGAGGCCGAGCGGTTCTACGCGCAACCGGGGATGCATGAACGCAACCTGACGCTGGATTGGTGGCCGGTGGGCAGCGGGCCGTACTATTTGTCCGAGAACAATCCCAACCAGCGTATGGTGCTGAAGCGCAATCCATATTACGACAGCGAGACCTACCCAACTGAAGGCGAGGCGGGCGATGCCGCTGTCGGATTGCTGGCAGATGCGGGAAAAACGCTGCCGTTGATCGACCGGATCGTGTTCACACTGGAGAAGGAAACCATTCCCTACTGGAACAAGTTTTTGCAGGGCTATTACGATGCCTCCGGGATCAGTTCGGACAGTTTCGATCAGGCGGTGCGGGTGAACGTTGGCGGTGATGCAGCAGTGACCGACGCGATGCAGGCGCAAGGTATTAAGCTGTCTACTTCGGTGGCGACTTCCACCATGTACACTGGATTCAACTGGCTAGACCCTACAGTGGGAGGAAGCTGCGCAAGCGCTCCCTCTCCCCATCCCTCTGATGAAACCCCTAGCCATTCGACTAAGCCGTCAACAATCGACGGCAAAGTCGCTGGTTATCCAGAAGGGAGAGGGGGCAAACGAAATGATTCATCGTGCGATCCTGAAAGAGCGCGCAAGCTGCGTCAGGCGATCGCGATCGCGGTGGACTTCGAAGAATTCGTTTCCATTTTCACCAACGGGCGCGGTATCGCGGCACAATCGCCGATTCCGCCCGGTATCTTCGGTTATCGAGTAGGTGAGGCGGGCATCAATCACTATGTGTATGACTGGGTGGATGGTGCACCGAAGCGCAAGTCCATCGAAACCGCCAGGCAGCTACTCGCCGAGGCGGGTTACCCGAATGGTGTGGACGCGCAAACCCGTCAACCGCTGGTGATCAATCTGGATACTACCGCCGGTGGAGTGGGGGACAAGTCGCGACTCGACTGGCTGCGCAAACAATTCGCCAAGATCAACGTACAACTGGTGGCGCGCAGTACCGACTATAACCGCTTTCAGGACAAGATACGCAAGGGCGATACGCAGATGTTCTACTTCGGTTGGAATGCAGACTATCCCGATCCGGAAAACTTTTTATTTCTGTTGAGTGCAGCGCAAGCCAAAGTGAGCAAAGGCGGAGAGAATGCTGCGAATTACAGCAACCCGGAATACGAGCAGTTGTTCGAGCAAATGAAAAATATGGAAAATAGCCCGGCGCGTCAGGCCATTATTGACCGCATGCTGGAAATACTGCGCCATGATTCGCCGTGGTTGTGGGGCTACCATCCGAAAAATTATGTGTTGCAGCACAGCTGGCTGAGCAACGTCAAAGCCAACGTGATGGCAAACAACAAACTCAAATACTGGCGTGTGGATGCCAAGCGGCGCGATGCACTTCGCCACGACTGGAATAAGCCTGCACACTGGCCGTTGTGGCTGGGTGCTGCTGTGCTGATGTTATTTGTTGCTTGGCTGTGGCGCGTGATGCGTCAGCGCGAGGAAGTGAAATGATTTTTTGCCGGAATGAGAAGGTTTTGTTTGCGATGTTCGCAAGATGTGATGCGGTTTATTTGTTGCGATAAATGTAAGCAAGCCTCCATGATCCCGCCGTAGTCAGCCATGCGAAAATTTTAAAAATGCTTGCGGTGAATATCAGAAAATCCATTTGCAATATCACCGTAAAGGCGGTGAAGTTGAAGGCAGTCATGGAATATAGAATGAAAAGCGGATAAGGCAGCAGCTTGTTCATGGATAGTAATTCTTCCTGTTTAATCGCAAGTGGCAAACTGGAAAGTTATATCTGCTAACTCTCTTCAGGATTGCCTGAGGTTTTGGTGAATGTCACAGCTTGCTCCACGAAGAAACGCGCCACCTTGCGGTGGCGTTGAGTCGGGGGTGGTGGAGGTTATTTTTTGCCGGACGTTGGGCACGGTGTGTCCATCATGTTTCCGGAAGCCAATCCCACAATGACGATGCTTAAAAATACGCAAACTATCCCAAGTGCGTGACCAAACACAAATCCGCCCAGTAGCCATAAGACCACAGCCATCATTATCGAAAGTATAAGTGTGCGAGTTTTGGAATCCATGATGAACCTTTCATATTAAGTGTCTGCCCAGATTAAATACTTGCCTGGGCTGGTTTTCTGTCTGAACTACCCGAATGATAGCGCAACGCCCCGAAAGTAATGTTAACAGAAAACTAAAGAAGATATATTGAGGGCGTTGTCGGCTACTGCACGGATACATATTCTGACAACGATTCTATTTCCGTGTCAGTCAGCGAGCCGACAATCCTGTTCATTATGCCATTAGGACTGTTGGTGCGATAGCCGTCCCTGAAATTAACGAGTTGTCGACGAACGTATTCCCTGTGTTGTCCGCCGATCACCGGGAACATCGGAATTTTTGGATCAAGGCCCTTCCCTTTTACGCCGTGGCAATTTACGCAGGCAAGTCTCATTTTGGATGCGTCGCCGTGCAAAAATATTTCCTTTCCAAGCGGGTTGTCTGCCGATCCATCACCTTTCATTTTATCCTGACTGGCGAAATAAGCGGCAATATCGGCCAGATCGTCATCGCTAACGGTCGCTGCCATGGCATTCATGATCTGGTGCGAGCGCGCACCAGATTGGTAATTGCGGACTTGTTTTGAGATGTAGCCGCCATATTGCCCTGCGAGTTTGGGAATGACGGGATCGGTACTGATGCCATATTCTCCATGGCAGCCTTGGCACAGTTGTGATTTTTCTCTGCCTGCAACCGGATCGCCATGGCCACTGCGCAACTTGATCGATTGAGCACTGTCGACATCGGCTTCGATACTTCCCGTGAGCGGATTGGGGGTGTCGCTCTTGGCGTACACAGCTGTGACCACGAGCAGAACGACTAGCGCCAGACCAGTGGCTATGTTGCTTTTAATGTGGAGCATGCCATTCTCTTCTTTTCATAGTGGTGCGCAAAAGCAACTATTTCCCCCGGTCATTGCCGTGTCAACATTTGATTCTTTCACCAAAGGATAGCAAATTAACCATCCGGATGTACGCCATTCCAATAAAATACCCTGAGATGAGGTGAGTGAGGCGGTGTCAGTAAAATTGGAACACGTCATATCAGGGTGTGACTGCTATCCGGCTGTAATTGCAAAGGAACCAAAACATGTTAATGGTTTCTGCAAACCTATGCTCTCCATGCATGCGGTTTATTTGGAACGTGATTTGCGGGCCACCTGCTGGCTAACGACTGCGGGCTGGGTGGGCTCACCAGAGCTTTCACGCTGCTGGGAAACGTATTCAGCCAACGATTCGATTTCGGCGTCAGTTAGAGAGCCTGCCATTTTGTTCATCATGCCGTTGGGACTGTTGGTGCGATTTCCCTCCCTGAAATTAACGAGTTGTCGGCGTATATAATCCTTGTGCTGACCGCCGATCACCGGGAAAACTGAAATTTGAGGTTTCAGGCCTAGGCCTTTTTCGCCATGACAATTGATACAGGCGAGTCCCAGATTGGATACATTGCTGTTCGAAAATAGTTTCTTTCCGATCAGATTATCTGCCGAGCCGCTCCCTTTCATTTTATCCTGGCTGGCGAAATAATCGGCAACATCGGCCAAGTCGTCATCGTTAATAGTTGCAGCCATGGCGCTCATGATCTGGTGTGTGCGCTTGCCAGACTGGTAATTGCGTACTTGTTTTGAGATGTAATTACTAAATTGTCCGGCGAGTTTGGGAATTTGGGTATTGGCACTAATGCCAAATTCGCCGTGGCAACCTTGGCACAGTTGCGATTTTTCTTTTCCAACAACGGGGTTGCTTACGTTATTGCGCTGCTTGATTACTTCTTCTCGTTCTTTATTGACCTCGGCGCTGATACGCCCACCGGCAATTGACATGAAAGAGGTGCTGTTGTCACTTTCAGCAAATGCAGTCTTGGTCATGAGCAGAGCGACTAACGTCAGACCAATGATACTGTTGCATTCAATGCGGAACATACCATTCGTCTCACCGGCCTGAGTAGCTGTTCTACTGTGCTGAAACATACTCCGCTAACGCGTCAAGTTCGGCATCAGTCAGTTTCTGGGTAATCCTGTTCATAATGCCATTTGGACTGTTGGTGCGATCACCCTTCCTGAAGTTGACGAGTTGTAGGCGTAGGTAGTCTTTTTGCTGACCTCCGATAACCGGGAACATCGAAGTATTCGGTGTCAGACCCTTGCCGTTTACACCGTGACAATTGATGCAGGCAACCATTGTTCTGGATAAATCTCCGTTCAAAAACAATTTCTTTCCGAGCTCGTTGTTTGATCCGGCACCTTTCATTTTAGGGCGGCTGGCGAAATAAGCGGCAATATCGGCCAAATCATCATCGCTAATGGTCGCAGCCATAGCGTTCATGATCTGGTGTGAGCGAGTGCCGGCTTGGTAATTGCGGAGTTCCTTTGCGATATATTTTCCATATTGTCCCGCGAGCTTTGGAATCAGACCCTCGATGCTGATACCTTCTTCCCCGTGGCAGCCCTGACACAGCTGAGACTTGTCCTTGCCGGCGACAGGATCTCCAGAACCGCTGCGCAACCGGATTGACTCCGCACTTTCGTCGGCGGCGTCGACACCGATTTTTCCTGTAAGTGGATTCATGTTTTCGTTCTTGGCAAACGCTGCTGAAGCCGTGAGCAAAACGACCAGGGCCAAACTGGTGGCAATTTTATTTTTCATGTGGAACATTTCATTCTCCTCCGCTTGAGCCAGATATTGCAGCGGTGTGCTAAGTTGTGAAGTGATGGCGACAGTGGAACTATGCTACAGCCGCTACCAAGACTAGAACGCTATATTATTTTTTTTTGGTATCTTCCCCTGGCGATACCCTGGGAGCTGTCGACAGAAAAGCAGCAATGTTTGCGATGTCTTCATCGGTGAGCTTTTTCGCGATTCCACGCATGATGCCTATCTTGTCGACCGTCGGATCGTTTGCACGGCTATCGTCGCGCCAATTA
The DNA here is from genome assembly GCA_025350705.1 of Gallionella sp. Classification (GTDB taxonomy): domain Bacteria; phylum Pseudomonadota; class Gammaproteobacteria; order Burkholderiales; family Gallionellaceae; genus Gallionella. The sequence goes on along the minus strand of JANXXH010000001.1, from coordinate 10,709 downwards.
TTCAATTGATTAACCAAATAAACAAATTTTTGCTGGTTAATTGCCGGAAACCTGGGGTCGCGCCCGTTAAATCCGTGGCAATCCTGGCATGCGGGGACCTTACCTTTTATGCCTTGAGTGACAATGATTTTCCCCAACTCGGGTTGACCAACCTTGTTCCCGTCGGCTGCCAGACCTTTCAAATCGGATGGATCAATCTCATAGTCCAAAGTGTTGAGAAACCCGGCCAAGTCGCGGCGATCTTGTTCATTCAACGCCTTGGCAAAGTCATTCATCGCCGCGCCCGCTCCAGACGGGATGCGTTTGTTTGCGGCAAATTCTGTCAGCTGCTTAATAATATAAGCTTGGCCAATATTGGCCAGGCGAGGCGCACCCATCGCGTCATTGCCCAAAGCCTTTTCTCCGTGGCAACCTTGGCAAGCAGCCGCATCACCTTTGCCTTCGTTGAAGATGGTTTGGCCGCGATCGATACTGATACCAGTGGTCGACTCTGCTGCGCTAGCTGGTCCAAACTGAAAAACGCTGAAAGCCAGCATAAAATATAGCGATAACATGAATTTATATTTGCTCATTATTCTTGCCTTGTCTTTTGAAATTAATGTCGAAGCTGCCATCTAAATTGGAAGCTATCGTGCCTCAAATTATTTATGATTGTATCAATATATCAATCTTGTTCAGCTTGGCTACAGTCCTGAAATATAATCTGCTAATGCTTCAAGTTCGGTGTCAGTCAATTTCTGGGTGATTATGTTCATGACGCCGCCCGGGCTGTTGGAGCGATCACCGGCTCTGAAATTAATGAGTTGTCCTCGAATGTAGTCCTTTTGCTGGCCACCTATCACCGGAAACACGGAATTGATTGGAGACTTGCCCTTGCCGTTTACCCCGTGACAATTGAAACAGGCGACCATCATTCTCGACATGTCGCCGTGCAAAAACAAATTCTCTCCAAGTTTGTTGTTCGAGCCGCCGCCTTTCATTTTAGTCCGGCTGGCGAAATAAGCGGAAATATCGGCCAAGTCGTCATCGCTAACGGTCGCCGCAATGGCGCTCATGATTTGGTGTGTACGCGTGCCTGACTGGAAGTTGCGGAGTTGTTTCGCGATATACTTTCCATATTGCCCTGCAAGTTTAGGGGCCATGCCCTCGAAGCTGTTTCCTTCCTCGCCGTGGCAACCTGTGCACAGCTCCGCTTTGCTCTTGCCCGCGACCGGGTCGCCCGGGCCGCTTCGCAACTTGATTGCTTCCGCACTGTCGTCGTCGCCTATTCCGACGCCCCCCTTGAGCGGGGCGGAGACAGGAGCCGGTACTGCTTTCTCAGCAGAGCCGGAAGCCGGGGTTTTCCCCTTGGAAGTTGCTGCAAACGCAGCCGGGGTCGTGAAAAGAATGACCAATGCGAGACCAGCGGTAATGTTGTTATTTATGTGGAACATCTCAATTCTCCTCATTTCATCTGGGCTATTGTATTATCCTGTGACACAGTTATGCAACTTTTTCCCCCGATTGTTGTCGTTTGGGTAGAAATAGATGTTTAATTTAATCAACAATTGTGTATTTTTCATGTTTTTCACTACGATTGTGTTGGTAAGGGATGGGCAAACTCGCAGGAATTATATTTTACTTACTCAATCCGCATTTTTTCCGGCAGGCATTTTCGAACTCTATGAATTCCAGTTAGCTGCTGAATGATCGCCTACCTCATCCGTCGCATCCTGTATGCCATCCCGATCCTCATCGGTGTGAACCTGCTCACCTTCGCGTTGTTCTTCGTAGTGAATACGCCTGACGACATGGCGCGCATGCAGCTTGGCATCAAGCGAGTCACACCCGATGCGATCGAGAAGTGGAAGCAGCAGCGAGGTTATGACAAACCACTGTTGCTTAATAGTGCTGGCAGCGGGACTGACAAAATTACCGACACGATTTTTTGGCAAAAGTCCGCCAGCATGTTCATGCTCGACTTCGGTTACTCGGATGACGGGCGCAGTATCGGTCGTGAAATCGCGACACGCATGGGGCCGAGCCTGGCGATCGCGCTGCCGACCTTTCTGGTCGGGCTGGTGGTATATGTCAGCTTTGCGTTGCTGATGACGTTGTTTCGTGCAACCGCGCTGGATATGGCAGGTTTGGCGTTGTGCGTGTTATTGATGTCGGTGTCCGGTTTGTTCTACATCATCGGCGGACAATTCTTGGTGAGCAAGCTGTGGCATCTGGTGCCCATCTCCGGCTACAGCGGCGGGGTGGATGGATTCAGGTTTGTGGTATTGCCCATCATCATTGGCGTGATCGGTGGCGTCGGTTCCGGCAGCCGCTGGTACCGCACCATCTTCCTCGAAGAGATCGGCAAAGACTATGTGCGTACCGCGCGCGCAAAAGGTTTATCGGAATTAGCGATGCTGTTCCGTCATGTGTTGAAGAACGCAATGATCCCGATACTCACCGGCGTGGTGGTGGTCATCCCGCTGCTGTTCATGGGCAGCCTGCTCACCGAATCGTTCTTCGGTATTCCCGGTCTGGGCAGTTACACGATAGATGCAATCAACGCGCAGGATTTCAGTGTGGTGCGCGCGATGGTGTTTCTCGGTTCGCTGCTCTATATCGTCGGGTTGATATTGACGGACATCTCTTACACGATGGTCGATCCACGGGTGAGGTTGCAATGAGCTTTATGCCGGTTATGTTGTGGAGCGATGTACTGGTGTTCCTGTTGTTGGCGGCAGGCATCGCCAGTGCGTGGTATGTGCGACAACGCGAACATCTGTTGTTGCCGTGGCGGCGCGTGGCGGAGAGTGCTACAGCGATGGTGTCGTTGCTGGTGGTGTCGCTGTTTCTGCTGGTCGGGCTATTGGATACGCTGCACTATCGAGTCGCATTGCCGGAAAAGAATGGCGGAGTGACGGTGTTTTCGCCAGAGGTGTTGAGCGTATTCGACAAGTTGGTTACGACGTTGCGCACGCAGACCGAGAAAACTTATTCTGCGCCGTTGGCCGTGACATTGTATGCCAAGGAAAGCATCACCGATGCGCAAGGCAGAGTGCTGCGCGATTATCCAAGGTTGCGCTATGGAGGCGCGCATCTGACCGCTGCACAGCAGCAGGACAGCGATGTACTGTGGCGCGGACTGACAGGCGTTCTGGGAGGATTGCTGGTTGGCGGATTGTTCGTTGGGGTTGTAGGGTGGGCAAAGCGCAGCTTGCCCAAGCGGGGTAACGGTGGGCACTCGTGCCCACCCTACACATGGCGAGCTGTAATCATCGCCACCCTTATAATCGCCGCTCTCATCGGCATGACCGTCAATTTGGCTGCTGCCTATCACGTGCTCGGTACCGACAAGGTCGGACAGGATGTGCTGTATCTGTCGCTGAAGAGCATCCGCACTGGATTGATTATCGGCACCGTGACCACGCTGGTTACCTTGCCGCTGGCTTTGCTGCTCGGTATCGCGGCGGGTTATTTGCGCGGCTGGGTAGATGATGTGATCCAGTACATCTACACCGTGCTGAGTTCCATACCCAGCGTGCTGCTGATCGCGGCAGCGGTGTTGATGATGCAGGTGACCATCGATACGCATCCGCAGTGGTTCGAAACTTCCGCATCGCGTGCTGATCTGCGCCTGGTATTCTTGTGCCTGATCCTTGGTGTTACCAGCTGGACCGGGCTGTGCCGTTTGTTGCGCGGCGAGACGCTCAAGCTGCGCGAGCTTGAATACATCCAGGCTGCGCAATCGTTCGGCGTGTCGACATTGCGCATCCTCACGCGCCACATCGTGCCGAACGTGATGCACATCGTGCTGATCTCGCTGGTGATGGATTTTAGCGGACTGGTGCTGGCCGAAGCGGTGTTGTCCTACGTCGGCGTGGGCGTTGACCCTTCGATGATCAGCTTCGGCACGATGATCAATGCTGCGCGTCTTGAGATGGGACGCGATCCGATGGTGTGGTGGGCGCTGGCCTCCGCCTTTGGTTTCATGCTGGTTCTGGTACTGTCGGCAAATCTTTTTGCCGACGCAGTGCGCGATGCGTTCGATCCGCGTTTGAATTGTACCGAAGTGGTGGCGTGATGGGTGAGATTCTTAACGTCTCCGGCTTGGTAACAAAATTGCGCAACGGCGCGCGCATCGTCGACGACATTTCTTTCAGCATCCGCGCGGGCGAGACCTACGCGCTGCTCGGCGAATCAGGCTGCGGCAAATCCATGACGGCGTTGTCGCTGCTGCGCCTGTTGCCGGATGGTGTGGTGCATGCGGGCGGGGAGGCTCAACTGGATGGCGTCGAGCTGTTCAACTTGCGCGAACGCGAGATGCGCGATGTGCGCGGCGGCACCGCGGCGATGATCTTTCAGGAGCCGGGGTTGAGTCTGAATCCGGTGATGACGGTTGGTGAGCAGATCGCCGAAGTATTGGAGTTGCATCAGGACATGGGTGGCGCGGCGGTGCTACAACGCTGCGTCGAGTTGCTGGTGCAGGTTGGTATTCCAGACGCGGCGCGGCGCGTGACGGAATATCCGATGCAACTTTCTGGTGGCATGAAGCAGCGCGTGATGATCGCAATGGCCTTGGCCGGGCAGCCCAAATTGTTGATCGCTGACGAGCCGACCACCGCACTGGATGTGACGATACAGGCGCAGGTGTTGCAACTGTTGCGCGACACGCAAAATGAAACGGGGATGTCGTTGTTGCTGATCACGCATGACCTCGGCGTGGTGGCGGAAATGGCGCATCAGGTCGGCGTGATGTATGCCGGGCAAATCGTCGAACAGTCCAGCCGCTCGCAATTGTTGGCCAAACCTTTACATCCATACACACAAAAATTATTTGCCGCATTGCCAAGCGCTGCTCGTATTGGACAGCCGCTGGCCGCGATCCCCGGCAGCGTGCCGCCGCTGGGCAGCATCACACAGGGCTGTCGTTTTGCTGCGCGCTGTGACAAGGCTTGGGCGTTGTGCAATGAACAGGCGCCGCAGTGGACAGTGGTGGGAGAAGGGCAGGGAGTGAGGTGCCATCTTTATTCTGAGCTGGCAGCGGGTAGCTTGTTGTCTGTAGCTAAAAGCGAAAACCTGCAAGGCGAGAGCGATGCCGCCAGTGTTGGCTACCCGCCACAGGTTAGCAGCTACCAGCTCTTGCAAGTCGAAAACTTGCGCGTCCACTTCCCGATCCGCAAAGGCATCTTGCAGCGCGTGATCGGGCAGGTGAAGGCGGTGGATGGTGTATCGCTGGAGATTCCGCAGGGGCGCACGCTGTCATTGGTGGGAGAATCCGGTTGCGGCAAGACCACGCTGGGCAAGGCGCTGTTGCAGTTGATCACGTCTGTTGCGGACAGTATGCGATTTGCCGGACAGGATTTGATCGGAGCTAATGTGCGTGGGCAGCGCGCCGCGATGCAGATGGTGTTCCAGGATCCTTATGCGTCGCTGAATCCGAAGATGCGTGTCGCTGAGATTCTTGAGGAGGGCATGGTCGCGCTGAACATTGAGAACAACAGCGCAGAGCGTCAGGCGCACATCGACAGGCTGCTCGGTCAGGTCGGTCTTGCACGCAATTCCAAGTGGCGTTATCCGCACGAGTTCTCCGGCGGGCAGCGCCAGCGTATTGCGATTGCGCGCGCTCTGGCTGTTTCGCCGCAACTGCTGATTTGCGACGAACCGACCAGCGCGCTGGATGTATCGGTGCAGGCGCAAATTTTGAACCTCTTGAAATCGCTGCAACAGGAATTGAACCTAAGCTATTTGTTCATCACGCACAATCTCGCGGTGGTGGAATATCTCGCGCATGAGGTGTGCGTGATGTACCTCGGGCGCATCGTGGAGCGCGGCACGGCAGAGGAGGTGTTGCGCTCACCCAAACATCCATACACCCAAGCGCTGTTATCCGCCGTGCCACGCATCGATGGAAAAGGCGTGGAACGCATCAGGCTGGAAGGCGATATGCCGTCACCGGCCAACCCACCACCAGGCTGCTATTTCGCGCCGCGCTGTGCACATGCCATGGATATCTGCCGTGCCAGTTATCCTCCGGCTACAAAGACAACGGCTACCCACATCGTGCATTGCCATTTACATGGTGATGGTTTGCATTGACGTTTGGATGCTTTAGGATTAAAAAAGGCAGCAGAACATTCGGTTTGTTTGATAGTTGAGTAGTGCCCGATCGCAGTTGTTACTTTACCGTTCTCAAGGAGCAGGCCATGACAAAAAAATCAGCAAATGTGAAAGATGATGTCAGCACAGAAAAACTCATGCAGGATTTGCGCGGGGTGATGGCCGATGCCGAGGAGTTACTGCGCGCAACGGCGGGACAAACGGGCGAAAAAGTATCTGCCGTACGCGAACGTATCCAGGAGAACCTGGCTGCAACTAAAGAGCGCCTTGCCGCCACTGAGAAAGCTGTGCTCGACACGGCCGTGCAAGCGGGAAAAGCGGCTGACGAGTATGTGCATGAGAACCCATGGAATGCGGTAGGGATCGCTGCGGGAGTGGGACTGGTTCTGGGTATGCTGATTTCGAGAAGTCGCTGACCGATGTCGGAAGCAAGTTCAGGACTGATGGGATCAGTCAAACGTTTGCTAGCCACGCTGATATCAATCGCGGCGACGCGGCTTGAGCTATTGGGGAACGAGTTGCAAGAAGAACGATTGCGCTTGATGCAGATGTTCATCTTTGCCTTGTTTGCGCTGTTCTGTTTCGGTATGGGCATATTGTTGCTTACGATATTCGTCGTGGTGCTGTTTTGGGATGATCATCGTAATGCCGTGAGCGGTGGATTGGGTATGCTGTTCTTTGCATTGGGTGCACTGATGTTGTTGTTGTTGCGCAGCAAGGCACGGGCAAAGTCCAGGCTGTTTTCTGCCAGCCTGGCTGAGTTGGCAAAGGACAGGGAGCATCTGGGTGCTCACGATGAATGATCGAATGTTAGTCTTGATTCAACGTCGTGGCGAACTGTTGGCGAGCATCGCCGCGCAGCGTGAACAGGTGAGTGAGATCGGAACGCAACTCAAGGGTCCGCTTGCACTCGCTGATCAGGGTTGGGCTGCCGCGCGTTTCTTGCGCTCGAATCCGATTCTGGTCGCCGGTGTGGTTGCTCTTATTGCGATCCGCCGTCGCAGTGTGGCAGGATTGGTGAAAGGTGCTTGGAGGGTGTGGAGGGGATACCGTCGGCTCAGAGATTTTTCTGAAAAGTTGTCACCACCACCCTAGCCAACCTTGCCTGATAGGATATTCTCTGGTTTAACTTATTCAAAACTCAGATTTGATGGACTTCAAAATCGCGGCTGGCATTGATTTTATGTAACCTGTTTGCATAAGCGTGACGTGCCCTCAGGCGCGTGTCGAGAAAAATAATTTCCATTGTTTCACCTATGACCATCACCATGCCGAGTATCGGAATAACCAGCATCAATCCGGCGACTCCGGCGATTGCTTCGCCTATAAAGAACATCAACAGGGTCAACAGCGGATGGATATGCATGCTCTTTCCTACGATGTAGGGCACGAACAAGAAATCATCCAGAAAGCGTAACAGGGCGAACAGGCCGATCACCCAGTAGATGAGTGAGATGTTGCCGGGAAAGTCGGTCGCAGTCACTATCACAGCCAATGCGCACCCCAACAAAGGTCCGATATAAGGAACCCAGCCAAGTATGGCGGCAATCAAACCGAGTGCGAGCGGTGACTGCACTCCCAACAACCATAATCCGCCGAACAGAAATATGGCATCGATCAAGGCCAGTTTGAGCATACTGATGAAATATAGCCTGGACGTGCGATCCAGCGCGTACAGCAGGTAGAGAGTCTTCTCGAAATAAGCATTCGGCACCGAGCTGCCGACGAATTTGCGCAGTTTCGCGCCATCCTTGAGCAAGAAGTATGTGATGACAGGAGCCAGCAACAGCGAGGGCATCCAGGCTGCGATAGTAAAAAGGATGTTGCCCAGATTATTCCCGGAAAACTGTTCGGCAAAGCTAACCAGGTTCTGTCGTACCATGCCGCTCATATCGGTTTTGCGCAGAAATGCATATTCGTGTTGCAGGCTGGCGATGCCTGCCTCAATAGCAGCGGAGCCGCCGTTCAGATAGCGCGTCATCGTATGTTGCCACTCGCCGATGTTGGCGATGACTATGGGATAAACCAGCAGTAAAGTGCCGCCTAACACCATTAAAAATGCGCCGCTGAGTATGGCTGCGACGAAGCTGCTACTGAGACCCGCTACTATCAACCGCTTGCTGAGCGGGGACAGCAGATGGTAAAGAGCCAGTGCAAGCATGAACGGCACGACCAGCCATAGAATCTTCTGGAACAGAAATAGCAGCGCACAGGTCGCAACGATGATGAGACACCACGTGATAGAGCGGGGACCTTCGCGGAAATTTCGCATCGACACCGTTATAAGATATAGCCGCTGGTGGTTTGACGCCGTAACCGGTCACCCATCATGCGTGCCAGCTCCAGCGAAAGTTTGGAGGCGATTTGCGAGTGGGTCTGAACCAGGATGAGGAAGTCTTCGCGGAACAGCACGTCCAGCACACAATCTTCAGCGGCGCGGACTTGAGCCATGCGCGGCGAATCATCCAGCAGGGCCATTTCGCCAAAACATTGGCCATCACCCAGTTCAGCGATCATGCTGTCTATCGGCATGCCTTGACGGCGGATGATCACTTTGCCTTTCAAGATGAAGTACACAGCCTGTGCCTCTTCTCCTTCATCAAAAACAATTTCACCTTTGATGTATGTGCGCTGGTGCAGCAGACCCCGGATGGTACGCAACTCTCCAGTGGCAATCTGGCTGAACAGAGAGATGCTGCGAAGAATGGCTAACTGGGGAGATTCGAACTTGCCCGTGAATGATTCAAGTTTTTTTATCAGCGAGGGCATTAAGCTGCTGTTCCTTTGATTAACGCACGTTGTTGTAGGCAACGTCTACATGCTTAGTTTTGTGGGATGATTGTTTTCGACGACCGGAGGTTCTTTGTATGCTGGGTTGCGCGACAGCAATGATCTGGCCGACCCTGATTATCTTCATCGGCCCGTTCCACTGCTTCAACCTCGAAACGCTGACGTGGTAACGACGTGCTATGCCGGACAAGGTTTCTCCTCTGCGCACTCTATGCTGGATTGCGCGCCCGTGATCATCGACGACGTTCATGTTGAAGGCTTCAAATTCACTTGCGATTTCCTCGCCATTGATTGGTACCAGCAAGGTTTGCCCGGTGCTGATATTGCCGCGCGAGGAGAGGCCATTCACAGACTTGAGGTTTTCCACTGACAGGCCAAAGCGTGGAGCCAGTTCATCGAGACGCTCGCCTTTCTTGGGTTGATAGGATTGCCAGCTGACCAGGGGTTTGTTATAGCTATCCAGATTGGCACGGAACGTTTCGATCTTGTCTACGGGCAACAGAATCACATCGGTACTGTCCCCCAGAATTACTGGACGTGTGTGCGCAGGATTGAGAGCGATAAATTCTTCTTCTGAGATGTCCGCGAGTTGTGCTGCCAGTTTCACGTCCATGTGTTTGCTGGTGGCCACAGGAGAAAAGTAGGGTTCGTTGCGAATCTCGGGCAATGCCAGTTCAAAGCGGGCAGGGTCGGCGATGATGTTCTTGATGGCGATCAGCTTTGGCACGTAATTGCGCGTTTCCTTCAGCAATTTCAAGCTCGCGTAATTGGTCGGCAGACCGCGTCTGCGATTGTGCGTTTGTGCGCGTTGCACCGCGCCTTCACCGCAATTGTAAGCAGCCAAGGCCAGATCCCATTCGCCGAACTGGTCGTGCAGCTTTTGCAAATAATCGAGCGCGCCGTTGGTTGCGTTGATGACATCGCGGCGCCCGTCATACCACCAGTTTTGCTGCATGCCGAATTTTTTGCCGGTGGACGGGATGAATTGCCAGATGCCTGACGCGCGGCTGATCGAATATGCACCGGGATTAAAGGCGCTTTCGACCATGGGCAACAGCGCGATTTCGCTGGGCATGCCGCGTCGTTCGACTTCTTCGGTGATGAAATAAAGATAGCGGCGTGCACGATCAGTCATCCGCTCTACGTAATCGGGATGGTTGGCATACCATTTTTCGTGTTTGGTGACCAGTTTGGAATCCAGTCCCTGCATCGCAAACCCTTTGCGTATGCGCGCCCACAGGTCTTGCGTTGCAGAATCGGATGCCGCGGATTTTTGAGCTGTTGTTGCTGGTGATAAGGGAAGAAGCTCGATTTTGATATCGCGCGCCGAGGGAAGAAATACAGGCGCAGCCGTATCAACTGAAGTTGAGTTGAGTGCGAGCGTTTCTTCCGGGTGCCCGGCCAAAATGTTTTCGGCTGCGTGAGCAAAGGTCGGCGAACTAAAAGCGCTAACCGCAAGAATTGCGGAAAAAATCAATCGAATCAATAACACGTGCACCCTTCCTGAAGTGAAGTCGGCGCGATAGTAGTCTAACAGCCGTGCCTAGGTCAATCGAAAATAGCAGCTAGAAGACAAAAGGCAGAAGATAGCTGACAAAAGGTCGGGAAGGGTCACTTGCTGGGGGTTTTCGTAGCAGGTGAAAGGGGTGAATTAGTTTTATCAACGATTTTGTTTAAGTTGTTCTAGCAGCCTGTCGGACTTCTTTTACCAGCATTCACAAATAAAGCAACAAATGACAGCTTGTGGTGCGATATAGTTACACAAATTTATCCATGATACGAATCTGATTTATGAGCCGATTTCAACCTATCCAGCGCGACAC